>NZ_CEZPJD010000884.1:0-3110 GCF_983059655.1 Okeania sp. | reverse complement strand
CAAGAGTAACTTTTGGCTGGCTATTCTAATGCACTATTTTAGATGAAACAGTCCACTACCAGACTCATCTCCCAACTGACAACAATCATAGTCTACCCATTTCCTGCAAAGTTTTAATATCCTCTTCAAACTCCTCAACATCGTAATGGATGCAAATACCACGTTTGGCAATTTCGCGCTGAAACTCTAACAAATTAATTCCAGCCAAACGACGTGCTTTACCAATGCTAATTCTATCTTGTTGGAATAACATAATGGCAATTTCCAACTTTAATTGTGCTTCAGACATTCCAGCCGATCTTAGCACGTCATCAGGAATAACCACACTCATTTTCTTCCTTCCTCCTTAATAGTTTTGTTTTGTGGAATGGGCATCTTGCCCGTTCGAGTCCAAACTATCTTCATTGTCGCCACCTGGCGAAAGCAGCAGCAACTTCTTCATCGCTAGCAAACTCACCTGCATCCGCCTGACGTAAACCTTCTTTAATATGGTCTAACTGCCACTGCTGCACTTGTAAATAAGCATCAACTCCATCATTAAGAATCTCAGAAGGAGAGCGTTCCCAAAAAGAAGCAATTTTATCAATGCCTTTTCTTTTTTCAGAATTCAGACTAAAACTTATTGTTTCCATAATACAATTCCGAGAATTACAAGTTATTGTGATTCGACAGCTCAAATCTTACCAATATCATACTAAAAAATTTCTCCAGATAAAAGACGACCATCCACCCGCTCATAGTCATCTTCAACTAACCATGAGTGAGCTTCATCATAAATAGAACTTTCAAACAAAGGTTTGTAGCTAGCAGTCGCATCATAAATACAATAGTTTCCCTGTTTGCCCCCAACTAACACCAAAATTCGAGGGGGAAAGACAACGGGATCTACCCATAACTCAATAAACTCCCAATCATCACTTTGAGCGACGAGGTTTTGTGCGAGGGATAACATGGTACAAATTACCTCCTTAACCTAAAAATATAGAACAAACTCTTCAATTAGCATAAAGATGGCAGGTAGTATTCGTTCCGCAGAACTCAACCATCAAACAAGAGCTTAAGCGCTAGTGGTGCGGAGTATTATCGCTCTATTTTGTTGTGTTGAATGCTGCATAAAGCACCTCGAAAAGTTAACCTTGAATCAATGGAGCAAATTCACAACAAATCTAGGAATTTGTCAAGGTCTATTCTTGCCTGTTTTAAAATTATGGCTAAAGTAGAACGCTTGACAGAGCGATGAGCTGGAACCGTCAATTTTAAAACTCCATCTGGCATTTGTTTGTGCAATCGAATATGACTACCCCGTTGACGCACTACTACCCACCCATCACGTTTTAAAGCAGCAATAATTTGCGTGTAGGGGAGATTAGGAACTTTACTCATAATGCTAATTCCTTAACGATCGCTCCTGCGGAGATAGAAAATTCATCTTCAATGGGTTCAAGGTAAAGTTCTATAGCTTCTTGGATATTAGTCAGTGCTTCCTCAATAGTTTCTCCTTCACTAATACAACCGGGAAGTGATGGAACGTAAACGGTATATCCACCTTCTTCACTTGGTTCTAATACTACTTTTATATTCATAATTATGTTTGTTAACTGACTTATTTATTTTAGCACCAGAATCAAGCGATCGCTATAAAAAAGGTTGCAAAAATCAATCATTTTAGGTAGACTAGATTTTGGAAATAATTCCAATTATATAGAAAAATTATATACCATGAAAACTAAAAGCTTTACTGCTATCCTTTATAAAGAAGATGATATGTACATAGCTGAATGCCCAGAAGTCGGCACAGTTGACCAAGGTAAAACAATAGAAGAGGTTCTAGCGAATCTCAAAGAAGCTACAAAACTCTATCTGGAAGAATGTCCGCTACCTAAAACAATCGAGTGATCGCTCCTTTCCAAACAAACCACATTTTAGAAAAGATCGCTTTTTTCTGGCCTGATAGAAAAGTATGAAAACAATCTATAAATGTTATGATTAGTTAATAACTAAAGGAGGTATTTATGCAGCAAATTCAGATTGTGTTGCCAGACGAACTAGCATATTCCTTAAAGGAAAAATGGGGCAATTTAGAACGTAAATTAATGGAAATAATTGTAGTAGAAGCTTATCGCGAAGGTTCTATTAGTAGTGGTAAATTACGAGAACTATTAGGTTTCTCTACTCTTTTAGAAGCCGATAAATTTCTGAAAGCTAAAGGAGTCGATTTAGATTACGATGAAGAAGATTTTATTGTCGATCGCCAAACCCACGAACAACTAGAAAAAGAAGGGAAATTAAAGAGGTTATGATTGTTGTATCAGATACCTCGCCAATTTGTTATTTACTACTTATTGGTGAAATTAAACTGCTGCCTCAACTTTATGGTCAAGTTCTAATTCCTCGAATAGTTCAACAAGAATTATCAGACGAGCGATCGCCTATTGCCGTCAAAAATTGGATTGAAAAACCTCCCCAATGGTTAATAATTCAAGATGTGACTGTTCCTGTGGACAAGGATTTAGAGTCGCTTGATGCAGGAGAAAAAGCAGCTATTATTTTAGCACTTCAGGAAAGAGCAAATTTAATTATCATTGATGAGGCTTTAGGCAGAAAGGTTGCCCGCAATAAAGGATTGAGGGTAACTGGATTACTTGGCGTTGTGACGTTCTCCTGCATCAAATCAAAGATTATGATGTAGGCTTCCCCGCCTCACGGACGCGGGCTTTCTGTTTCAAAGGGAGTGCAACCACTTAACCCTCCACAGACAGAGACGATGAGACCCACCGCCTTTTTGTACTAAACAATTCTGTACTCATCTAGTTCCCTCAAGAGTTTTACCTTTTCACGGGTTAACTAGAACTTCTGAATTGAACCCCATACTCTATGTCGTTTTCTATGTGCTGTTATCAGGTGCGTATTACCGCTACTCCTGATATAATCAAGGGTGACACAAAAAAGTACACAATGCAAGAAACTAAGTGGACGCTACACGGTTTATTTGTTGGTCGGCAATTCCCCTCTCGTTAACATTCGTATAACGGGAGACCCCTTGCCGACATCAAAGTTGGATCGAGCTGCCCAACAAAATTTAGTAGATTTTCCCAAAACTATTGCTGCTC
>NZ_CEZPJD010000883.1:1280-3114 GCF_983059655.1 Okeania sp. | reverse complement strand
TTGTGTGGCACAGACGGATAAAACATAAACGGTACATTGATTCCCCGCTGAAATAAACTTTGGGATAATAGTACAGACTTAATAGACTCACCCACAATAATAGGTATCACTGGAGAGTCTTTACTCATACCAGTATTTAAACCTAGTTCGCGAGCGCACTCCAAAAATAGTCGAGACCTTTCTTGCAGTTGTGTCACCCTTTCCGGTTCCGCTTTCAACAAACGAATAGCTGCTAATACTGATGCTGCATCTGGTGGGGAAATACCTACACTATAGACAAATCCTGGAGAAGTATATTTAAGATATTCTACTAATGCTTTGCTGCCAGCAATATAACCACCACAACTAGCAAAAGATTTACTTAAAGTACCCATCCATAGATCGATATCATTGGGATCAGCCCCAAAATACTCACTAATACCCCTACCGTGCTTGCCAATGGTACCGATAGAATGAGCTTCATCCACCATCAGAAAAGCTTTGTAACGTTGTTTAATCTCTATAAATTTCGGTAAATCTGGAATATCACCATCTGTACTATATACACCTTCTATAGCAATAAGTATCCGTTTATAACGATGACGGCGATCGCTCAATAACCTATCCAAAGCTTGCCAGTCATTATGAGGAAAAGCAATAATAGTTGCTCCTGATAATAAACAACCTTGGAAAATACTATTATGGCTCAAAGAGTCATGGAGAATTAAATCATTTTGCCCAAACAAATGACTAATAGTAGTTACATTAGTGGCATGACCCCCAACATAAACAATACTATCCTCAACACCGATAAAATCAGCAATTTCTCTTTCCAATTCCTGATGTAACGGCTTTTCTCCTGATAGTAACCTACTGGCAGAAACAGAAGTACCATAGCGATCGATAGCTTCCTTCGCAGCATTAGATACTAAAGGATCGCCACACATACCTAAATAATTGTAGGTGGCATAATTCACCAACTCCCTACCACCGATAACTGTGGTATTATTATTAATCCGTTCTTGAGGTATAAAAAACGGGTTACCAATACCTGTAGCATTAATTTCTGCCATTTGCTTTTGCAGTTGCAGATATTCTGGGTACAGGTCGAAGTTATAATATTCTAAAGGAATTTCTTCAGTTTCAATAGTTGGGTTAGAAGTTGGGACCTCAGCCTCATCTTCTAATTTTTTGTGAATATTTGGCCCTGTATCCTGGGTGGTATCCTCTACTAAATATTCAGCTAAAGCCTCGATAGTCGGATAATCCAATAATAGAGTTGGAGGAAGTCGCCGACCAAGGAGATTTTCTAGTTCTCCAGAAAGATTGACCACTTCAATTGAGTTAAGACCATAATCAATAAAATCCCGCTCAATATCTATCTCATTGGTATTAAGTTCCAGTCGTTCGGCCAATTGGGATATCAACCAGGACTTAATAGTTTCTATCGATGCAGATAATTGTGGGACTTGCAAGGCAGGGTCTGGATCGTTGTTTACTAAAGACAGATGTTGGCTGTCCTTCTCATTCGTAAGCTGGTTCAACAGTTTCATTGTTCACTCCTGCACCACGTTAAAATTGCTCATAACTCAGTTTTTTCTAGTAGCTTATAGGCAATAGCACATATTGGGGTCAAAAATCCCTCTGGAAAATCATAAATCAAGTTTCTGAATTACCTGGATGAGATTTTGACTTATAGACAATTACCTGAAATAGCCCACTATTTCAACTGATTGACCACCCCAAAAAAAGACTGGGGAAGCCATGATGGTTATTGTGCCACGATCTTATACGAAGTAGGGATAACCAGCTATTAGAAGTTATAAGTCCAGTAGTTATAAGTCCAGTCCAGTAG
>NZ_CEZPJD010000883.1:0-1180 GCF_983059655.1 Okeania sp. | reverse complement strand
TCTGTAAATCATGATTTCTTGACACAGACCGTTGGATAGATTTAACTAAGTCCTGAGAATTATCAAAATTTTCTTTATCAGACTTACCATTACGCTGACTAAGAAAATCAAGCTTTACCAAGCCAACAGATTCATCAGTAGAGTTATGCTTTTGACTTTTGACTTTTGACTTTTGACTTCCATGAAGCAGTTGACGAAAATTACGTTCCACCTCAGCCACTACTACTAAATGCTCTTCTCCAGCAACCTCCACTGAAAAGCCGGCCACACAACCTGGTCTAATCATGGGATGACTTTGCTCTACTGTCCATTCAATGTCTTGAGGGTAATGATTCCGACCATTAATAATAATCACATCCTTCAGACGACCCGTCACAAATAATTCCCCACCCTCCAGAAACCCTAAATCTCCAGTTCTCATAAATGGCTCTTTTCCTGGAGCTTCAGGTAAATAAGCTTCAAAAGTCTGCTTTGTTTCTTCTAGTTTGCGCCAATAACCCTCAGCAATACTTGGCCCCGATACCCAAATTTCTCCAACTTCACCCTCAGCACAGAGAGTTAATTTTTCTGGATGGACAATTTTAATCTGTTGGTCTGGCAAAGTTTGACCGCAGCCAACTAATGTTTTTGTTGCTTCAGTTTCTGAAGTAATTGAAATAATCTGATTTTGTTCTAATGCGTTAGTCGCAATAGTAGTTTGAACTGGTGGGGCAAGTTTATCGCCTCCAGAAATTATCAGGGTAGCTTCTGCCATACCGTAACAAGGATAAAAAGCTTCTCGACGGAAACCACAAACTTCAAAAGTTTTGGCAAATCTTTCTAAAACTTGGGCACTAATAGGTTCAGCACCATTAAATGCCACTTCCCAACTACTTAAGTCCAAATTTTGCATCTGTTCGGCCTTAATTTTACGGACACACAAATCGTAAGCAAAGTTCGGTCCGCCACTTGTAGTCCCTTGATGTTGAGAAATAGCTTGTAGCCAACGTATTGGACTTTGCAGAAACATTAACGGAGACATTAAAACTACTGGAAATGCTCCATATAAAGGTTGTACTATCCCGCCAATTAAACCCATATCGTGATAAGGAGGCAGCCAAATTACTCCTTTGCTTTCTACAGAATGTCCAAAACATTGATGAATTAGGCTAGAGTTATGCAAAAGATTACTGTGAGTAAT
>NZ_CEZPJD010000882.1:0-3126 GCF_983059655.1 Okeania sp. | reverse complement strand
AGGGGAGTAGGGGAGTAGGGGAGTAGGGGAGTAGGGGAGTAGGGGAGTAGGGGAGCAATTTTTCTTGAGAAAAAAAGGCTAAAACCTTTATCTGTTAATACTTTTATATTTAATCAGCATAGCAAGAATTATAAATCTTATAAAAGCGAGTTGTTTTTCCGATTGTGCTGTTAAGTAGTAGAAAAATTTGAGGAAAAATAATAAAATGATAAGATAAGTTGATTGTTGATGTAAATGTAAAGAAAAATGACTCAAATTATTTTAGAAAAACTCAAGCCTTATTTAATAGATAGATTAAAAGATTTAGCTGCAAAAAATAATCGTAGCTTGGAAGAAAAAATCACAGAAATTTTGGAGCAAGCTTTAGAAACTGAAGTGGAAATTAAGCCTAAATATGAAGGATGGCAACCGGGATTTTTTGAAGAGGTTATTGGAGGTTGGAGTGGTGAACCTTTAGTGCGAGAACCTCAACCAGAATATCAGGAACGAGAACCTTTATTATGAGTTATTTGTTAGATACTAATGTCTGCATTAAACTAATTAATAATACTAATCAAGCAGTTGCTCGGAGATTAGCTCAGGAAAACCCCAAACAAATTTATCTTTGTACGGTGGTTGAGTTCGAGTTATATTATGGAGCATATCGAAGTCAAAAAGTTGATGATAATATTGCTAAGTTAAAACGTTTTTTTAATCAATTTACTTTGCTAAATTTTGATAGTAGTTCGGCAAAAATAGCAGGTTATATTCGGGATAAATTAAATAAAAAAGGAACACCAATAGGAGCCTACGATTTGCAAATTGCTTCAATTGCACTGGCGAATGATTTGGTATTGGTGACACATAATGTGAATGAATTTAGCAGAATTGATGGATTAAAAGATGAAGATTGGGAAGCAGATTAAGTCGAATTGGTCTTAGCAAAAATTTGATACTAAGACTAGCGATCGCCTGATTCATTCAAAAGGCAATTGATACCATAAATCATTTTTATTTTCTATTTTAGGTGTATCTTGAAAGATTATTGGAAAAATTCCTTCTAAAATAAGAGGCATTGCCAAGAAGAAAAATAATAATAAAAGTAAAAGCATTTCTCCTGGTGGTATTTGCTTAAATATATTGTTGGCTGAAGTATCTATAAGTTCGGATTTTAAAGTATTTACATCAGTTTGATCATAATCCCCAGAAATAGTAACGGCTAATTGTGACTTGCCAAAAAACTTAGTACCCATAAAACTGACATTTTCAACTGTTATATCCAGATTTTGTTCAGCAATTTTCTTGTTTAGTTCATCTGATTGAAAAAGTTGTTCTAGTTTTTCTAGTCCTGATTGAGAACCTTCAAAAATTAATTTAAGACTACCTAGTTCAATGCCAGAACAATAAATATTACCATCAGTTAATTCTCGTAAAACTTCAATAATAGTTTCTAAATCTTTTCTAAATTTTTTATTAATCCTACCAGCAATTGCAAACGCACTTGTGTCTTCTTCTGTTATGATTTTTTCGTTTAACAAAAGTGTTTCACATATTTGATTATAACTATCAGGTCGAATTTGCTGTTTTTGAAAAAATCTATTTATCGTACTAAGAGACAATTCGGTTTTTTCTGCAAGTTCCTTTTTTGAATAAATTTGCAGCTCTTGCATAGATTTTTCGGCTCTTTCTATCAAGTCATCATATGCCACAAAAAAACTTCGTTCTTTAAGGGGAGGTCTGTCACCTTGGTTTGTGTTGCTCATCACCAGGTTAATTATGCGTTCAGAATAACCTTAATCTCAACTGATTATGGTGTATTATTTCATATATTCTTCATTCTTATTTTTTTATAAAAATCAAACTGTCACTTACACTTAATTGTTGTAAAACCTCAACAATTTTGTTTAACTCTTCTATAAATTTTTTATCAATTCTACCATTAATTGTAAACGCAACTGTTTCTTCTGGTTCCTTAAAAAGAGTTTCACATATTTGATTATAACTATCAGGCTGAATAGCCTGTTTTTGAAAAAATCTATTTATCGTACTGGGAGACAAGTCGGCTATGGCTGAAAGTTCAATTTTTGAATCAATTTTTAGTTCTTGCATAGCTTTTTTGGCTCTTTCTATCAAATCATCATCTGCTTGTAAATAAGTCCGTTTTCTAACCGGAGGTTTTTTACTTTGATTTGTACTGCTCATAATAAAGGTTATAGGATTAGGGATATTCTAAAATAGCTACAGTGTTCTATTAAATAATAATTTCTTAAGCTCAGATCAAGCAGAGTTTATAACCCAAGAAAACTTGATTTGTATGATCATTATACATTTTTCATCTTCAAGGCTTAATAAGACAAATTTTTTGAGGTCATTTTTTCTTATGGTGTGGCCACTACTGTAAGAAAGCCAGGATTAATTACTTACACAGCCATAAGTTGAGGATAAAACAATCACAAGGCAATCATAAGACCATCACAAGGCAATCATAAGACCATCAAAAGGCAGTCATAAGACCATCATAACAAAACCTTTACGCAGTAAAGATTCTAGGATTTTGAGTGAAAAATTTATTTATTACGTTGTGAGATAATTGAGTTATCTCTGCAAGTTTTACTTTTGAAGATATTCCTAGTCTGATCATAGGTTTTTCAGTGATTTTTATACCTTATAGAAGAGCAAAAATTAATAACTACAACAGTCATAAGTCAAATATAGAAAGCTTACAAAACAACCTTTGAGCAATCACATTTTCAGGCTTTTTAAGCAATGATAAAAATACAAACTATATTTCATCTAAACTCAAATTATGAACAACGAAAAAATGGTGATGACAGAAACTTCTAATCCAACAGAAAATATTCAGGTAAAACCTGATTTGTCTAACGGTGATAGCCTAGTAAATATTATCTTGGCAACATCTGCTCTAATTGCAGCGATCGCTAAATTAGTTGAGGTATCTGTTCCAGTAATGAAAAAGAACAATAAATAAGTTCTAACAGCCTAATCAAAAATCCCGCACTCTCTTTTTTAGGGAGTAGCGGGATAAAAGTCGCAAATTTTGGTGTATACTAATCTAAAATAGGTAAGTTGTGCCTAAATTCCATTCATCTACTTTTTCTCCATCAATTTTTGACTACTTTCAACCAT
>NZ_CEZPJD010000881.1:0-3139 GCF_983059655.1 Okeania sp. | reverse complement strand
GTATTTATAATGAAAAATGTTCTATTTTTGTTTTGAGAAAAAAATTAGTGACTACTACACCTCTAAATCCTACTTCCACTCAACAACCAGATACCCTCGGCAGATTTGGCCAGTTTGGCGGTAAATATGTCCCCGAAACATTAATGCCTGCCTTATTTGAGCTAGAAGCAGCCTACAAAAAATATAGTCAAGAACCTGCTTTCCAAAAAGAACTCCAACAACTTCTGCGAGACTATGTAGGTCGTCCTAGTCCTCTTTATTTTGCCGAACGTCTCACAACTCATTATGCCAGACCTGATGGCACAGGTCCACAAATTTACCTCAAACGAGAAGACCTCAACCATACTGGCGCCCACAAGATCAACAATGCTTTAGCTCAAGCTCTATTAGCTCTAAAAATGGGTAAAAAACGTGTCATTGCCGAAACAGGTGCTGGTCAACATGGTGTTGCTACTGCCACAGTTTGTGCTCGGTTCGGACTGGAATGTATCATCTATATGGGCGTTCACGATATGGAGCGTCAATCTCTCAATGTATTCAGAATGCGACTAATGGGAGCAGAGGTACGACCAGTGGAAGCTGGCACTGGCACCCTAAAAGATGCAACATCAGAGGCTATCCGAGACTGGGTGACAAACGTGGAGACTACCCACTATATTCTCGGTTCCGTTGCGGGGCCTCACCCATACCCAATGATGGTACGGGACTTTCATGCTGTTATCGGTCAAGAAACTCGTGTTCAATGTTTGGAAAAGTGGGGCGGTTTGCCTGATATTTTGATTGCTTGTGTTGGCGGCGGCTCTAATGCAATGGGTTTATTCCATGAATTTGTGAATGAGTCGTCAGTCCGAATGATCGGTGTAGAAGCAGGTGGTGAGGGAGTTGAGACGAATAAACACGCTGCTACTCTGACTCTTGGCCGTGTTGGTGTGTTGCATGGAGCTATGAGTTATTTGTTACAGGATCAGGAAGGTCAGATAATTGAACCTCATTCTATTAGTGCAGGTTTAGATTATCCTGGTGTTGGACCCGAACATAGTTTTTTGAAGGATAGCGGTAGAGCTGAATATTATAGTGTGACTGATAATGAGGCAGTGGCTGCTTTTCAACGTTTGTCTCAGTTGGAAGGTATTATTCCAGCACTGGAAACTGCTCATGCGATCGCTTATTTGGAAACTCTCTGTCCACAGTTAAGCGGTAGTCCCCGCATTGTGTTTAACTGTTCCGGACGTGGGGATAAAGATGTGCAAACAGTGGCTAAGTTTTTAGAGGGATAATTAGATTTATAAATAATTAATTGGTAGTGGACTGTTTCACCTAAAATAGTGCATTAGATTTGTCATTGCGAACGATAGTGAAGCAATCTCTAGCCAATTTTCTATTGCAACATTTAAGATGAAACAATCCAGTAGGGTGCGTTAGACGGCTAAAATTTAGGCTGTGAAAGGCATTTAACAATCCGTCGTAACGCACCGTTTTAGATATATAAATTCAGTCAAGTTGAAAAATGTTCAGTAATTAATATTAATCATCAAAATATTATAGTTTGCCTGCTCTAAAAATACTAATTACTTTTCTTTGTTGTCTCCTTTTTTGTTTGATTAATAATTGCATCGCAAATATAGTCACATATTCCTTTAATATTCCACGAGTATTTCCCATCATCATTACCTGGTAACTCTACCTCAAGTTTTTCTAACTGCATTTTAAATTCTTTTTCTAGTGCCATTTGCAATTCCATTAATACCAATTGGAATTTTATATTATCTAGCTTATTGAAACTAAAAATTGTCTCTGGTTTAACTCTTTCTATATTGATTTTCAACTCCTGACTAATTACTTTTTTAACTCTTTCTAAAATTTTACTTCTGACTAAAATTCTACTTCTAATTTTCTCCGCTTTTTTTTCAGCATCTTTTCTTATTAATTTTAATGCTATTTCTGCAAACTTATCTTCTTCAATTCTTTCTATTCTCTGACTGTTTATTGAATGTTTTTCCATTTGATCGTAGAACTTAATCAAGTAGGATTTGATCATTTCTTTTTTGTACCCTACAGGAATACCACCAATATTTTCTCCATACTTTTTTTCAATCTCAATTTCTTCTGAAGAAACATAATATTTAGGAACTGAATTTTCCAGAAAAAACATTAAATATGGATATTGTTTATTATTCTTGGTTTTAACTTGACTCAACAAAACTATTTCTAGTTTATCTAGGTGAGTAAATGCAATTCTTATGTTAGACGGCAAATTAATTTTTTTGCAGTAAACAAAATTGATTTTATCTAACTCTAATTTAAACTTTTCACTTGATAATTTAACAAGCATTTTTTTGAGAATAATCAAGTCAAATAAATCTCCAACTGTGGTAGAAAGCATATTATCTTGCATCTCCAATGGAAATTCTTTTTTGAGTGTTTTGGCTAGAGGAGTATTAGAAATCTTGGTATCGGTTGTTAATCCCAAGTCATTAATAAGATGACTATCTAAAGTTACTTTTTCTAAGCCAACTTTTAAGTATTTACTAATCATAATTTGAAGTTTCAGAAATTCTGGAAGCTGATTTTTATCCCTGCCAGACTTTTCTAGTGCTATCTCTATAGTTTTAATTCTTTCCGATTCAATTATGCGGTTTTTTTTCTCAATTTTTCTCCGTATTTCTGATTCAATACGGAATTTTTCTTCCTGATATTTTCTATGTTTTTCTGCTTCAAGCACCTTGACTTTTCTTCTTACTTCCTCTTGAATATATTGAGTAATAAACTCTTCCGCAATTTCAGCAAATTCTGATTCAGAAATATTTTCTCTTATCTGAGTATTCCTGGGTTTATCTCTGATTTCATCATAACCATAAATTACGGATTGTTTTGCTTTATTTTTTTCAGCATAAACCGTATATTTAGGATTTCCTTTTTCTAACAAAATCAACAAATATTGATATTTTTGATTATTCTTAGTTTGGAGTTGATTTAACAAAATTATTTCTAATTGGTCTGGATAGTTAAATATCTTGATATTTGTCTGAGATGGTAAATTAAATTTATTCTTTTTCCGATAAACCAGATTAGAGTTAGAAATATTTTCTCTGATTTGAGTAATTTTCCTGGGCATTTTTTCTGGGAGTTTAAAATTATT
>NZ_CEZPJD010000880.1:0-3140 GCF_983059655.1 Okeania sp. | reverse complement strand
TCCAAACCACACGGACACAGCCAAATAGCTTGGCTAATCGGTATTTTTGTCCCGGCGTTGGATATATACGGTACTTAAATCTAGCTTTCATAACTTGACGCATCAAACTAACATATAGCTTAACATATTTATTGAAAAAAATCAACCCGCAAGCAATAAAAAGTCGCCCTAGAAGGGCGAGGCTTGAGACCCATTTTTTCGGTCAAATATTGATAATTTAATTGAGTAATCATCAATCCTACATTCCGCAGGTCAATTTTTAAAATTAAAAGTAGTATACAATTTCTATTATTGGTAAATATTTATACTGTATAAATTACTTCTCAAAAGTCAAATTTTCAGTTAAATATTAAGCATAAATAATTGCTGAATTATTGACTTCTATTGACCACTATAGTAATCCTATTTTATTCGTGTCAAAAATCTTACTGCTTTTTAGGGAACAGCGGTCAGACCCCGCGACGACGCCAGCTCGCTTGCGGAACGCCGACCAAGAAAGGGAATGCTGACCAAGAGAGGAAACAGGGAACAGGGAACAGGTAAGAGTTTCAGTTTTTTTATTTACTTTTTGATTTGTCACGACCTATTTAGGATTGCTATATAATTTACTTCTTACTTCTTACTTCTCTAGCTTCTTAATTCTTACTTTTGACTTTTGACTTTTAACTTTTGACTTCTTAATTCTTACTTCTTACTTCTCTAACTTCTTAATTCTTACTTTTGACTTTTGACTTTTAACTTTTGACTTCTTACTTCTTACTTCTCTAACTTCTTAATTCTTACTTTTGACTTTTGACTTTTAACTTTTGACTTATATTTTTGTAGGAGATGTATCAAAATGGAAAAAATTAATAAAGTGGCAATTGTTGGTGGAACCCACGGTAATGAATTTACAGGTATATATCTTGTTAAAAAGTTTGAAAATTTTCCTGACTTGATTAGTAGAACTAATTTTGAAACTCAAACATTATTTGCTAATCCTCAAGCATTTGAACTGGTGAGAAGATACGTTGATACTGACTTAAATCGTTGCTTTAAATTCCAGGATTTAGAAAATCAAAACAATACTAATTATGAAGAAACTAGGGCAAAGTTTATTAATCAAATGCTAGGACCTAAAGGTAATCCTAAATTTGATTTGATATTGGATTTGCATACTACTACTGCTAATATGGGATTAACCATAGTTTTAGTGAATAATCATCCCTTTAATCTCAAAATTGCTGCTTATTTAAGTTCAGTTGAGCCAGATGTTAGAGTTTATAGTTGGATTAATCCAGGAGAAGAAAATGCTTTTGTAAATTCTATTTGTGAATTAAATTTTGGTATTGAAGTAGGTCCGATCGCTCAAGGTACTCTCAAAGCAGATTTATTTCAGAAAACAGAAAGATTAGTTCAGGCAAGTTTAGATTTTATAGAAAATTTCAATGAAGGTAAATTGAATCTAATTAATAGAGATATTACAGTCTATAAACATCTCAAAGTTGTAGATTATCCTAAAACTGAAGATGGAGAAATAACAGCAATGATTCATCCTGAGTTACAAGGTAGAGATTATCAACAATTAATTCCAGGCGAGCCGATTTTTTTAACCTTTGATGGTGAAACAATTTATTATGAAGAAGAAACTCCTACATGGCCAGTTTTTATTAATGAGGCGGCTTACTATGAAAAGGGAATAGCGATGTGTTTGACGAAAAAAGAGAGAATTACATTTTAATTTCATCATATTAAATTCTGGACATCTTATCGTCAAACAAAAGGATATAGCAATCTTAAATCATTTGTGATAATTTTATTGCTTCGGTGTTCGTTATTCCCTGTTCCCTTTTCCCTAAAAAAAACAATATCTCACAACTCAAATAAGATTGCTATATGAAAGTATTACTAATTAAATTAATTAAAGGCTACAAAATTTTCATTTCACCAATGTTACCTCCATCCTGTCGCTTTCAACCCACTTGCTCAGAATATGCAATGGAAGCGATAGAAAGATTTGGGATTTTTAAAGGCGGTAGAATGGCAATTATGCGAATTTTACGTTGTCATCCTTTTCATCCCGGTGGTTATGATCCAGTTCCTCCAAGGGAGTGTGGGAAGTGTGGGGAGTAGGGGGTTCTTGAGGACACGGAGAGGGGGAGTAGGGGAGTAGGGGAGTAGGGGAGTGGGGGAGATTAAATATTGAAGTAATTATAGAATAAACAGCCTCTTAGACATCTCCTGCTCTTAGACATCTCCTGCAAAAGAGGAAGTATGTAGTAGGTAGGGACTTTGCATTCAAAGTCCGTAGGTATTATACCAACTCCCAAAAGTATTGCTATACTTAAGTTGTACTTCAATTATTAAGTAATTAACACAGACTGAATAACTTTTTTGATAATTAGCACGCTAGTTATTGTTAATTTTTCTTATCTTTAAAAGTCTACAGATCGCTGACTGCTGACTGCTTATTTAACCAACCACTCCAAGGACTAACCTCAAGTCTTCCTGTCGGTGTCATCACTACCCGGAATATTGCAAAAGACTGTTTCTGGGCAACAACTTCAGAATTAGCATCATTTAACAACTTGGGTAAAGGTGTTTCTTGATGATAATATTGCGCAGGTTCATTCATCGGTTCTAATTTAGCGATCGCTCCATCCCCATTAACTTTTACTTGAAATACTAAATCTTCATACCATATGGGAGTCTGTCGCCAACTTTTGTCAATTTGGTCATATAATTTTTGGTTTAACTCTTCTAACTCAGCTATATCAGTAATTTCTGTTTCAGAGATTATTTCTTTTTCCTCTTTCACAATAGATGGGGGAGTTGTATTCTGTAAATCGTTATTACTCAAGGAGGGAGTTATATTCTGTAAGTTGTTACTACTCAAGTCAGATACAGACCACAATTTAATTGTTCCATCAGAACTCCCACTGGCAAGAGTTTGTCCATCAGGATTAAATTTTACTGACCAAACAGCTTTAGAATGATCTGTAAATGTGTCTAATAATTCTTCTGTGTCTACCTCCCACAGATGAATATTTCTGTCGTAACTACTACTAGCAAGAGTTTTGCTATCGGGACTAAAAGCAACAGACAAAACTGCTTTGTCGTGTCCTTCTAGAGTGCTTTGCAGTTGACCAGTTTCTACCTGC
>NZ_CEZPJD010000879.1:0-3153 GCF_983059655.1 Okeania sp. | reverse complement strand
TAATTAGCACCCCAGTTATTGTTACAGCAGATTCCTCGCATAAGAGGTACAAATATTAACGTTAAAATGTTGGTAGTGCGGGCATCTTGCCCGCGAAGAATATACCTCACACCTGATGAAATCTGCTGTAATTATTCTGATATCTACCTCCCGCACTCCCCCACTCCCTGACCTATCCGTATATCCGTGCCGTAATCCGTGTGAGCCACTCCCTCACTTCCCCTGATAACTGATAACTGATAACTGATAACTGAAATTACACACTAGACTAAATGAGCAATAGTTACCCCACTACCACCATCATTTTTAGATGCTAACTCATAACGCTCAACCAACGGATGATCCTGCAAAAACTCATGAATACCCTGCCTCAATTTACCAGTACCTTTACCATGAATAATCCACAACAAACCATATTCGATAGCCCGAGAAAGTGCCCTATCTACCTCAATTTGAGCATCTGCTACCCGACTGCCACGAATATCAATACTATTTTGAGAAGTACGAACAGCTAAACCACTAGAATTAATCTCCGGTTTAGTTTCTTTAGGCTTACTTTCTGACTTTTTACTCTTTTGCGCTTCTACATTTTTACTCTTTTTAGAAAGCTCTGCTTTTTCACCATCAAGAGATTCCACTTCTGCCAAACTAACTGTCATTTTCATAATTCCAAATTTAACAGTTAGTTCATCATTCTCATTAGGAGCGCTCAATACTTCTGCTGTTTGCCCAATTTTGGGAATCCGAATGCGATCGCCCTCTTTCGGCATAAAATTCGGTTTCTTGACAGGGAGAGTACGAGAAGGCAAATATTTCTCAGAAATTTCATTAATAGCTTTCGTAGCTTTCTGAGCATTTCGAGCAGTTAACGGACCCTGTTGTAAATTCCTAATGACCGTAGCAATTTCTGCCTTTGCCTCAGCAATTTTTTCCTGTACCGCCACCTCTTGCGATAACTGTAAATCTTTCTCTCGATCTTTGAGGGCAGCAGCTTTTCTCGAAACTTCCCGATGTAAAGACTCAGTTTCTTGTAGTAACTCAGAAGCTTCTTTCGCCTTTGTTTCCTGTTGCTGTCTTTGTGCTTCTAAACCTGCAATTACCTGATTCACATCCTCAGAGTTTCCTCCCACATAATCTTGCGCTCTATAAATAATCTCCTGTTTTAAACCCAACTTGCCAGCAATAGTCATAGCATTAGACCGTCCTGGAATTCCCCAAAGCAGGCGGTATGTGGGTTGTAATGAATTGATATCAAATTCTACAGAAGCATTTTCAAACCTTTCATCGTCATATTTGAGAGCTTTCAGTTCTCCAAAATGGGTAGTTGCCACTGTTAATAGCGCATTGTCAGCCAAGTATTGCAAAATAGAAGTTGCTAAAGCACTACCCTCAGTGGGGTCTGTACCAGCACCAATTTCATCTAACAAAACCAAGGTAGAAGATAAATCAGAATTTTCTTGATTTTCATCCCCATCTATTGCTTCTAAAATCCTAATAATGCGTCGAACATGACCAGAAAAAGTAGATAAACTTTGTTCTAATGATTGCTCATCACCAATATCAGCCAAGATTTGTTCAAACCAGGGCAACTCTACAGGTTCATTGGCAGGTATAAATAACCCTATTTTTGCCATCAGTGCAGCTAACCCCAAGCTCTTCAGAGTAACAGTTTTACCACCAGTGTTCGGCCCTGTAATTGCCACCACTTTAACTGGAGATTTCACCGTAACATCAATAGGTACCACATCATTTCCTTCTTCGTATTGCTGTTGCCAAACTAACAACGGATGTCGCAATTGACGAATATTCACGGGGCGCTCGGAGTCTGGTTCGGTAAATTGAGGCGGGTTTGCTCCTAACCATAAACTATAACGAGCGCGAGCTGTGGCCAAGTCAATTGTAGTAGCAATTATCAGTAACTGCTCCAAGTCTTCCTTAACTTCTGCCACCTGCTCTGTTAATGCTTGCCGAATCGCTTCTTCTTCCCTTTGGGCCTGGCGCTGTAGTTGTCGCATTTGGTTATTGAGGTTGACAACTCCATTAGGTTCTATGTATAGTGTTGAACCAGTTGTAGATGTATCGTGAACAATACCAGGTACAGCATCTTTTTGAGGTGCTTTGACAGGAATTACAAAGCGATCGCTCCTTTGAGTAATAATTGGTTGTTGAATAGCACTAGCTTTCCGTTGTAAAATGCCTCGAAGTATCCGATCAATGCGATCGCGTAAATGGTGCATTTTTTCTCGAATACCCGCTAGTTTTGGACTTGCTCTGTCTGTAACATCTCCCCTATCGTCTATACAGCGGTGAATTTCCTGTTCTAGTTCTGGATAAGTGCGTAACTCAGCTACTAATTCCGGTAAAACTGACAACTCATATTCTTCCTCATAATTGTCAATTGTCCGACGTAACTTACGAGCGCCTGCCAGAGTTGTTGCAATAGCTAAAAGTTCACGTCCAGAGATTATACCACCTAGTTCTGCTCTTTCCAGGGAATCTCCAAAGTCTTCAATACCATCAAAGGACAAACCCTGTGGCAGACGAGTTTCTAGTATATAAGCTTCCTTAGTTTCAGCTAATAGTTGTATAGTTTCCGCTCTTGTTGACGGAATTGGTAAATAATTAGTCGTGTTTTGGCGATCGCCGATATTAAAAGTCCTAGAATTGTGGAGCAATATTGCACCCAATTTCGTTGCTGTAAAAGTGGCCAAGTGTTGACACAAGCGAGGCCATTCCAGTAATTCTAAAGTCTCAGATTGAATCAAAGCTTAATAATAATAAAAGTATTATGTACTATGAATTATATTATACTACAATGATTACTTAAAAATTTCTAAAATTCAAAATCGGGAGTCTGGAGTTAGAAGTCAGAAGTTAGAAGTCAAAAGTCAGAAGTTAGGATGAGAGTAGGAATTATCTGAGGATATTTCAGCATAAAATACCGGAATTGAATGGAAGTATAGAGTGCAACAACTGTATAACCAGATTTCAATCAAAAAGTTAATTCAACCATAAAAGTTGTAGTGTTTCTCTAAACTCCCCACACTTCCCCCTCTCCTCTACTCTTAACATCGAGGCGATTATAAAAAATGAAATAACCCTGTTGCCTGTTGCCTGTTGCCTGTTGCCTGTTGCCTGTTGCCTGTTGCCTGT
>NZ_CEZPJD010000878.1:0-3154 GCF_983059655.1 Okeania sp. | reverse complement strand
ATGCTTTACTGCATGACTGATATTTTTGATGTGCGATCGCGCTCATTCTGCCATCGCCGACATTAACCCTCACAGGGATGATTTTTTCGCATATTAAGCAACATTAACCCCCTCGCGATCAAGCTCGTTACCCTACCGCGAACAAACTTAACTTAGAGTTTGATGGGTTCCCACGTTGGACTTTGATTTAACTGACAACTAAAAAATCAGGCGTTGGTAATTTGAGGTATGATAACCATGTCCGGATAAGAGCACGATAAAACTCCGTTACCTTTACACTCCCCGAAAAACTTTCTCCTTCTACTCAGGGTTTCTTCTTTTTTCTTCCCTCCTGACTCCTGTCTCCTGACTCCTGACTCCTAAAAAATTAAGATTAATATCATACACTAATTTACCAACGCCAAAAATCACAGTGTTATGTGAGTGCTCCGCGCCTCAAAGACCAACTAAATCCTATAGGAATAATTGATATCTTTCACCACTACCGAAAAACTTCAGGATTTTCCATAAAAGCTGCATCTACACAGTCTCTAAAATTTGAGAATTTCTTGAGTCTTTGTCTAATCCAACTTTTTAACACAAACCACCAGCGTTCTATCTTATGAAAATCTGGTGATAATGGCTGGTCAATACCAAATTTTACACCCTTGCTTGGCCACTAATTATACCAATTTCATAAAATATTGCTACAGTGAGGACACAGGGAACAGGGAACAGGGAACAGGGAACAGAGAAAGAAAAACATAAATATTAAAGAGGAAAAAAGGTGGAAATTTTAGAATTTATGGAATTTATAATTTTTTCTTTTAAGAAGAAATCACAAATTAAGATGTAACTGCCTTTTTTGAATTTGGTATTATTCTATATAGAAGCTATTTGGTATCTTTGCAAAGGTAGGGTTTTTAGGCCAAGAATTGAGGATATTGATATTTAATTACTATAGATAGATATCTCCAACAATCAAAAATAAAATCAATTATTGCACTGTTATTCATCAATTTTTTCCCCCTACGGACGTTTCATGCAACGTCCCTACGACCTACTCCCTACTTAACACTACTCAGGAATATCCCAAACTTTTTTAGCTAATTTAGTCAATATTTCTTGTCGAGTTTCAATGGCGTGGGAATCCCATTTAATAAAGGTCTTTAAATCTTTTACCGCTAAGTCAATAGTTGTGTTATTCCCCACAGAAATGTTTTCAGCAATAGTCCTAGTCAACAGAAATCTTGAGTTAGTATAGCCTAATTTTTTTTCCGTAAAACTCAGATTAGTAATAGCAGATTTAATCGAACTTTCTAATAAAGTTAGATTGCCTAAAAGTTTACTATAACTTTCTATTTCACGAGGTTTATCAAAAGATGAAATTACTTTTTGAGTAGGATATTCTGGTAAAATTTGTTCTACATCTAATTTCAAAATATAATTGCTTAAATCATCAATTCCTCCCCCACTACCCCAGGCAGTTTCATCTATGTATTGTGTTAGTTTGGCTAAAATATATTTAATTTGATAAGGTTGAAATGATGATTTATTAAGTTTATGAAATGCTTTCTCAAATTTATTTGCCACTAACTGCTTGCTAGAAATAATTTGGTCAGCAATAAATCGATCAAATTCTTCTGTTGATGCGATCTGACGTAGTTCACTAGCCCACTTAAGAATCATGCCATCGAACGCCTTTTGATTGCGATCGCTAGTCAACATTGCCACAAATAATAAATTTTCTACCTGCCGACATAATTCAACAAAACAATATTGAGACAATTTATAAGCAGCTAAAAGTAAGATTAAATGTTGCCTAACATTAACACTGAGACAACGAATATTTGCCAAATAACGATTTACTGTTCCATCAAGATTATTACCAGACAAAAATGCTACATAAGCTTCTGCAGATTCTAGTAAATCATTCACAAATAGAATAGGTTCAGTATTATATCCACATTTAGATTCATTTTTGAGGAACCAATCATAGACTTCTTTTTCTGCAATATAATTTCCATCCTCTGCATATCTTGCCAAAATAAAATAACGCAAAAAACGCATCGGTCTTTCCTGAGAATGATAGAGTAAATCTATCATTTTTTTCCATTTTACTTTGATTTTCTCATAATCTGTTTGTTTGGCTTTAGCAAAAATTAAATTTTTGAGTAAATCCATATCATCTAGGGGTAAACCACGATGATTTAAAGTTGAATATATTTTCAAAGCATGAGCAACACTGGCTGTTTTTACGCGAATTAATTTAACATTTTTGAGAAAATATGCATAAAATTTTTTGAGATGAGAAATAGCAACTTCATCTAATTCAAATTTAATAGAAAGAAACTTTCTGATCTCAGCATAAGCATTTTGAATATGTTTAACAGAGCGAGTAGGAGATATTTGGTCTAAATTTGTTTGCATAGCAATATTTTCTAGTACTCCCCTACTTTCTTCATATTGCAGTTCTACCCTATGTTTAAACTGGTCATTACCCAAGTCATCTGTATATAGAGAAGCAATCTTATTTTTTAATGCTTCAATACGTTCATTTGAATTAATAGTTAATAGATAATCTCGAATTGCACAGAGAACTAAATAAGCAGTAGTCATCCGTTGTTGCCCATCAATTACTTCATACAAATTATCCCCACGACTACAAACAATTATACTGCCAATAAAATACTCAGAATAGGAGTTTTGATTTTGCTCAGAAAATTCTTCATATATATCTTGAATAAATTCATTTACCTCTTTTTCCTCCCAAACATATTCACGCTGATAATCAGGAATGACATAAAACTCATCAAATAACTTTTCTAGAGTCATGTCTTGAGATTCGATAGTTGCCATATAATAACCTCATTGACATCCTCCCCTGTTAAATCTCGTGATTAACCGGAGATTCCCAAACCTTACGATTTAGGTTTACTGCTTGAGTGGCACTTATCTAGATTGTCTCCAACCCCCGACAGTACGCCTACACAGTCAAATTTTTGAACCACGATCTGCAAAGGACGCAGTAACACCTTGATGACAAATCACTTTTGCTGCTGCCACATCATGGCGGTCTGTTCTTGAAAGGGGATTAATTTAAGTTCGTAGGTTAGTGTCATCATATCCCAATTTTATTATGATTTTATCTTAGTGGAGTGCTGAAGTAGGTAGA
>NZ_CEZPJD010000877.1:0-3166 GCF_983059655.1 Okeania sp. | reverse complement strand
CGCGGGGTCTGACCGCTATTGCCTACTGCCAAATGAGCTGCGCACAGCGCTATAACTAGCAAATTAAGGGCGATCGCTTGCCATGTAGAACGCATTTGAGATTTATATAGTTAAAAATAAGGATTAGGGGAGCAAGGAACAAATTTCAACCTTTTTGCCCTATTCTCATTCCTGAATTTCCTGACTTCTGCAAGTCGCCCTACCGACGGGGACCCTATCTAGTGCCGCTACGCGGAAGTCAGAAGTTAGAAGTCAGAAGTCATAAGTATTAATGGATAAAGCTTTTAGGGTTTTGTAACTGGTCAGTTATTTCCGCCATTCTGTACTAGGGTTTGCTGAAAAAGTCTTTTTTAAGGAGCAGGGGAGTAGGGGAGAATTTTTTTGCCCAACTATGCGCTAAAAATGCTAACTTTTTGAGCATTAAGAGCTGAAAACTATGTACTTTTTCAATACTTAAAAAGGCTAAAACCTTTATCTGGTAATTATTTGATAATAAATCAGCAACCCATATCTTAGTTCTGTAGCCAAAAGCACATAACTCGTGCAAAGATACCAAATGGATTCTATAAAATAAGACAAAGATTTTAGGAACAAACAGGATATATTCTATATATAGATTTTCATTAGACATCTCCAGAAAAGAGGGAACAGGGAACAGAGAAGAATAATTGATAATTTCTAGATAAGAATTGATTTTATTTTTAATTTTTGGAGATGTCTATTATAGCAATGAGCGCTGGTATATTTACAAATTGCAGGATTGGCCAAATAGCTAAAAGTCTTATATGATCAGCAATTTATTCCCCCAGATGAGCTGTTGCCAGATGAGCTGTTGCCTGCGCACAGCGCTATAATTGAGAAAGCAGTGGCGATGCATTGTCATTATTTTTTTTGAAGCATGACCGTGGGAACATCTTGCTCCCGTAGCAGATATTCCTTTTGAAATTGTAGGTTGTAGGTCAAAAAAAGTTAACTTTCCTACCTACAATCAATGTTGTTTGAATTATTATCAATTATATTATGTCTGGATAATTAGACATCTCCAATAATAAAAAATCAAATCAATTATGGTACATAAATTGTCAATTCTTTCCCCCTACTCCCTACTCCCTACTCCCTACTCCCTACTCCCTACTCCCTCTTTTCTGGAGATGTCTATTAGTGATAAAAGAACTTTTTCCCTTCAAGCCTTTTCTTTCCTTCTGCCTTCATTCCTTCAAAGTGTAACTATTCAACCGGACATGATATTACTCATTACCGACCATTAAATAGAGTCTAAAACTTCTAATACTGATTTAGGTAACAACTTATCTTTAAACCAAACAATAGGTACTGGTACATCTTTCACTTTTACACCCGCTTTTTCCAAATTGAGTCGTTCGGAAACTGCCAAGATTAAATTATCACACTCAGCACTCTGCACCTGAGAAAATTTCTTTTTTAAATATTCCGGTCGCCAATATCCAACTATTTCTAATAAGTATGATTGTCCATTGGGATGTACCAGCCTAAAATCAGGAATCATTACACTACCAGGAATTGGAATTAAATCAACTTCTCTTTCTAACTTCCACTCGGTTTTTGACTTAGCCCAACGTTCTGCAAATGATGCTTCTAACATGCTATCGTAGGGTTTTCCTGGGGGATAATGACTAACTAGATCGCAATCAGAATTAATACTAAATCGACCTTTTTTCCAAGCTCCACTATAGGTGTCACGATTTTGTAAGGTTGCGTGTAAACTCCATTTTGTAACATGTAGTAATGCGGGCAACATTTTTGCTAGTGCTAAACCGTAACGAGTACTGGGTTTAAATAAACTATAGGGACCATCAATTGTGAGGGTAAAACCATGGTCAGCATCTCCTTCAATATAAGTCATTAATTGAAATAATTTTACATATCTAAATAAGAGTTTGTATTCTCCTGGATCATTGCGATGAGCGTTTAATTCAATATGACTAGCTTTGTAAAAAATACCTTGCACTTGAGACAGATTATATCTATGTAATAAAGCCTCTGATGTAGGAGCATCAAATTGAGTCAAAATTCTATTTTCTTGTAAGTCAGCATAGAGACCTTTTTTAATCTCATCAGGCATAACTTCTCGGTTTAATTCTTGACTCATTTGTGTGGCTAATTTTTCTAGTGTTAATTCTGTTGATGGGATACTAGGAACAACTTCTGCTACTGTGGTAAAAACACGTTTTCTTAATTCTATTGGTTCGAGAGGACTGATAATTTCAAAAGTAGAAAAACTGCCTCTAAGCATATGTGCTAATCCTCTTTTGAAGCGATAGTTGGGGTCATCTCCTTCAATTTCTTGTAAACGTTTATCGAGTTCTCCTTGAGTTTTGCCTACTGTTTCTTGGAAAGAGTTAATCATCTCTGTGGCAATGGCTAAATTTTTAGCATCAATTTTGAGTTTTTGCGGAATAATTGTTTCTCCTGTTTGCCGATGGACAAGTAAATCAGTTGGTAACATAAGTTATAAGTCAAAAATCAAAAGTTAAAAGTTAAAAATAAGATTTTATCAGCTCAAAAGTATAAGTCAAAAGTTAAAAGTCAAAAGTAAGATTTTATCAGCTCAAAACTTTAATCCTACAGTACAGGAAATTATTGGAGTTGCATAAATGAGGGATGATTTTAATAGTTTTGTGGAATGGGCATCTTGCCCGTTCCCAAATTATTTAACATTTAAAGTTTGAAACTATTTAGGATAAAAAAAGCTACGTTAATATTAATAGTAATGAATAATTCATAACGCGAGCAAGATGCTCGCACTAATTGTCTTAACCAACCTGGCGGTTGCTATAATAAACAAATAGAACTGCTATAGTTATTTTTTGATTTCTTCATTCTCAACAATCAGAAAAACTCATCAATATTAATATCATCATCAGAATTTTCTGAAGAATTTTTATCCTCTTTTATTTCTGATTTATTTTCCAAATCATTTTCATCATTTTTGCCATCGCTTCCCCATTTTGCACCTGGTTCAGCAGCACGTTTAACAGAAAAATTGTTAACTCCATAAATCGGTTCTGGCTTCACAATTTCCAACGGCTTAACTTCTGTTTTAGCCTCTTTTTGTTCTTGATATTTAGGAGGTTTTTTCGGTCTAATTTTACCTCTACGTCTGCGAGAAGTTTGCTCTTCACTGGTA
>NZ_CEZPJD010000876.1:0-3173 GCF_983059655.1 Okeania sp. | reverse complement strand
TGTTAGGAATATTAAAAGCAGGTGGTGCCTATGTTCCAATCGATCCAAATTATCCCACAGAACGTTTGAGTTATATGTTAGAAGATGCAGCAGTACCAGTGTTGCTCGCCAGTGAATCAGTATTGGAGCTTTTGCCAGAACATTCTGCACAAGTGGTATGTTTGGATAGTAATTGGGATGCTATTGCCAATCTGAGTATTGAAAATATAGTTAGTGGCGTAACTCCAGAGAATTTGGCTTATACAATCTATACTTCAGGTTCTACCGGAAAACCAAAAGGAGTTCAAATCTGTCACTATTCTGTAGTCAACTTCTTAGTATCCATGAATAGTTATCTCAGATTGACTTCAGAAGATACCCTCAGTGCCATTACTACCATATCCTTTGACATTGCAGCTTTGGAGTTATATCTACCACTGACTTTAGGAGCAAAATTGGCTGTGGTTTCGCGTCAAATAGCCACTGATGGTAATCAGTTATTGGATTACTTAGAAAAATCATCCACAACAGTGATGCAAGGAACTCCTGCTACCTGGGAAATGATCTTAGCTTCAGGATTATCAAAGCCAAACTTAGGAATCAAAATCTTATGTGGTGGAGAAGCTCTGTCTATTCAATTAGCTAATCAACTTAAGAACAGTGGTATCCAGTTATGGAACTTGTACGGCCCGACTGAAGCTACTATTTGGTCGGCAATTTACTCTGTGGAGGATGACTCAAAGCTAGAAGAAAGTGGAAAAGTAACAACACCAATTGGTCATCCTCTTGCCAACACCAAAATCCATATCCTAGACAAAAATCATCAACCATTACCCATTGGAGTCCCAGGAGAATTATATATCGGTGGTGCAG
The DNA here is from genome assembly GCF_983059655.1 of Okeania sp. NCBI lineage: Bacteria > Bacillati > Cyanobacteriota > Cyanophyceae > Oscillatoriales > Microcoleaceae > Okeania > Okeania sp. The sequence continues at coordinate 2,321 of NZ_CEZPJD010000876.1, read as the reverse complement.
GTTTAGCTCGTGGTTATCTCAACCGTTCTGAATTAACAGCAGAAAAATTCATTCCAGATACTTTTAACAATAACAACTCAAAATTATATAAAACAGGAGATTTAGCTCGATATTTGCCAGATGGTAATATTGAATATCTCGGTCGCATTGATAACCAAGTAAAAATTCGCGGGTTCAGAATAGAGCTTGGGGAAATAGAAGTTGTTTTAGCTCGACATCCAGCAATACAACAGACAGTAGTAACTGTCCAAGAATATAATCCTGGTGACAAACGTTTAGTCGCGTATCTTATTTGCCATTCCCAACAACCTACCATTGATGAACTACGGTCTTTTCTGAAAGAAAAACTACCATATTACATGATTCCATCAGCTTTTGTAATGTTGGATGCTTTCCCCCTAACCCCTAATGGCAAAATTAACCGTCGAGCATTGAAACCACCTGTAAACTTGGGCAGTTCCGAAAACAGCTTTGTACCACCTAGCACCGCAGTCGAGAAAAAACTGGCAGCTATCTGGTCAGAAGTTTTAGGGATAAAAAAGGTGGGCATTCACGACAACTTTTTTGACCTTGGCGGTCATTCACTTTTAATCATTCAAGTCCAGAATAGACTTAAAGAAATATCTTCTAGTAATCTCACAGTTATCGACCTATTTAAAAATCCTACGATCAACACCCTAGCGCAAATAGTAAAATTCACTCCGGTAACTGAGACTCTAGAAAGTCAATCTATTAAACCAATATCGCGTCAACTCAAGTTACCCCTATCATTTTCTCAACAACGTCTGTGGGTTCTCGACCAACTTGAAAAAAGTGCTGCCTATAATATCCCATTATCTATAGGTTTGCATGGGGCTCTGAACTTGGATGCCTTGGAACGAGCATTTGTAGAAATTATCCGCAGACATGAAGCTTTGCGGACTAGCTTTCAAGTAGTCGATGGAAAAGCAGTACAAATAATTTCTGACAATACAGATTTTAGCCTCTCAGTTATCGACTGGCGAGAATTATCAAAAGGAGAGCAGGATAAACAAGTTCGAGAATTAGCAATTTCCGAAGGTCAACACATATTTGACTTGAGCAAAGACCCATTATTGCGAGTCACCCTAATCAAACTGACAGATAAAGAACATATATTAGTATTTGTCATCCATCATATTATTTCTGATGAATGGTCATTTAGTATTATGATTCAGGAATTAGCTACTTTATATGATGCTTTTTCTCGTGGGATGCCATCCCCTCTACCAGACCTATCTATTCAATATGCAGACTTTGCCTACTGGCAACGGCAATATTTACAAGATGACTTGTTTACCGAACAACTAGCTTACTGGCAACAACAGTTAGCAGGGGTTCCCACGGTCTTAGCTCTACCTACAGACAGACCGCGCCCCCAAACGCAGAGTTTCCGAGGTGCTACTACTACGTTTGAGTTACCATCGGAACTCAGCAACAAGATTAAAAAAGTGAGTCAGTCAGAGGAAGTAACATTATTTATGATGTTGTTGACTGGGTTTCAAACGTTACTTTACTGTTATAGTCAGCAACAAGATTTTTGTATTGGTTCTCCTATTGCTAACCGTAACCGACGGGAAACGGAAGGAATTATCGGATTTTTTGTCAATACTTTGGTGTTGCGTGCTGATTCATCTGGAAATCCTAGTTTTCGGGAGTTATTACAGCGAGTTAAAGATACAGCAATAGGAGCTTTTGCTCATCAAGATTTGCCCTTTGAAAAGTTGTTAGAAGAGTTGAAAATCGAGCGTTCTTTAAGTCATAATCCACTATTTCAGGTGTGGTTTGTCTTTAATAATGTGTCAATATCTACCTTAGAAATGCCGGGATTGAGCTTGACTCCTTTAGAATTTGAAAATGGATTTGTCAGACACGATTTAAGGTTAGGTTTATCGGAAACTAACATTGGTATTTCTGGTTCTTTTCAGTATAAAACTGATTTGTTTGATGCTGAGACTATTAATTCTATGGTCAAAGATTTGGAGACTATTTTTAGTCACATTGTAGAAAATGTGGATATGAAATTAAGTGAAATGTCAGATATTATTGAGGCTTCTAAGAAACAAAAACAAATTTTGCAGGAGCAAGAGTTAGAAGACAAGAATCGACAAAAGTTGAAAAAGATGAAACGAAAATCTGTCTTGTAGTAGGTTGGGTAAAGCGGAGCGCAACCCAACACCAAATAAGTCAGAAATAAATCTAGTTGGGTTTCCTTCCTCAACCCAACCTACTCCATCAAAAAATACTATGAACAAAATCGGCAATATTAAACGCAAAAAACTAAAATTATCCTCCCAAGAATT
>NZ_CEZPJD010000875.1:0-3180 GCF_983059655.1 Okeania sp. | reverse complement strand
TCCGAGCATGGATGGCCCCTCAAGATCAACCACATCAAAACTTTATATTCCCTGAGGAGGTTCTACCACGTGGTAACGCTCTCTAATTCTTCCATGATGGGAGGTCGCGATATCGAGTCCACCGGTTTTGCATGGTGGTCTGGAAACGCCCGTCTGATCAATCTATCCGGTAAACTGCTAGGCGCTCACGTTGCTCACGCAGGTCTCATCGTGTTCTGGGCAGGAGCAATGACTTTATTTGAAGTTGGTCATTTTGTTCCAGAAAAGCCTATGTACGAACAAGGCTTAATCCTAATGCCCCACGTTGCTACTTTAGGCTGGGGTATAGGTCCCGGTGGTGAAGTAACAGATATATTTCCATACTTTGTAGTAGGTGTTTTGCACCTAATTTCATCTGCTGTTCTTGGTTTAGGCGGTATTTATCATGCCGTTCGTGGTCCAGAAACTCTCGAAGAATATTCTTCTTTCTTTGGATATGACTGGAAAGATAAGAACCAGATGACTAACATCATTGGTTACCACTTAATCCTATTAGGTTGTGGTGCGTTGTTGTTGGTATTCAAGGCCATGTTCTTTGGTGGTGTCTATGATACTTGGGCACCAGGTGGCGGTGATGTTAGGGTGATTGCTAACCCTACTCTCGATCCTTCTGTTATTTTCGGTTATCTACTCAAAGCACCTTTTGGTGGTGAGGGCTGGATCATCGGTGTTAACAACATGGAAGATATCATTGGCGGTCATATCTGGATCGGTCTGATTTGTATCTTTGGTGGTGTTTGGCATATTCTAACTAAGCCTTTCGGTTGGGCACGTCGCGCTTTCATCTGGTCTGGAGAGGCTTATCTTTCCTACAGTTTGGGCGCTCTATCCTTAATGGGTTTGATTGCTGCGTGTTTCGTATGGTTTAACAACACTGCTTATCCTAGCGAATTCTACGGTCCAACTAATGCTGAAGCTTCTCAAGCTCAGTCTTTTGTATTCCTAGTCCGTGACCAAAAGTTAGGTGCTAACATTGGTTCTGCTCAAGGTCCAACTGGTCTTGGTAAGTATCTGATGCGTTCTCCTACTGGTGAAATCATCTTCGGTGGTGAAACAATGCGTTTTTGGGACTTCCGTGGTCCTTGGTTAGAGCCTCTTCGTGGTCCTAACGGTCTAGACTTGAATAAATTAAAGAACGATATTCAGCCTTGGCAAGTACGTCGTGCTGCTGAGTACATGACTCATGCTCCTAACGGTTCCATCAACTCTGTAGGTGGCATTATCACTGATATTAACGGGTTCAACTATGTTAACCCTCGTGCTTGGTTAGCTGCAGCTCACTTCATTCTTGGCTTCTTCTTCTTAATTGGTCACTTATGGCACGCAGGACGCGCTCGTGCTGCTGAAGGTGGTTTTGAGAAAGGTCTTGACCGTGAAACAGAGCCAGTACTATCTATGCCTAACCTAGACTAATATCTAGTTACTGTAGGTTACTGATAGCTAAATTTATTTAAGAACCTCGCCAAATATCCGGTGAGGTTCTTATTTTTTTTCTTTTTTTCTATTTACAATGAAACCATACCAAAAAATTAAAATTAAAGAATGTCACGAACCACTCATCCCAATTCCCTTAGAAAAATTTGCCACTGAATCACCCCATCCTTATCAAAAATTAGGCGCACCTTATCATTTATCTCCAGCAAATTCACCTTATTTTTTACGTCAAAAAGTATTAGATAGTTTGATGGCAGCTCAAACAAAACTACAAACAAAATATCCCAGTTGGCACATTCAAATATTTGATGCTTATCGCCCTATTGCTGTACAACAATTTATGGTAGATTACACTTTTGCAGAAACAGTAAAAGCTGAAGGTTTAACATTAGATAGTCCGGAGCTGACAGAAGCAAAACGTCAAAAAATTTTAGAGTTAGTTTATCAGTTTTGGGCTGCTCCTAGTCTAGACCCCGCTACCCCACCACCTCATAGTACGGGTGCTGCTGTGGATGTAACTTTAGTGGATGCTAATGGCAAAACTGTTGATATGGGTTCTCCTATTGATGAGTTGTCTCCACGCTCTTATCCTAATCATTTTTTTGATAGTCAAAATGAGGAAGATCGGGAGTATCATCAACATCGACAGTTATTGGCAGAAGTAATGTTATCGGTGGGGTTTCAGCAACATCAAGATGAATGGTGGCATTTTTCTCTGGGCGACCAAATGTGGGCTTGGTTGACAAGTCAGGAGAATGATGAAGGTGAGGTTGTGGCAAGGTATGGACGAGTACATTGAAATAGTTATCATACCATTTTGATAAATGTTTGCTACAAATAGCTAGGGTATTTCTTAGAATCCAGAATTTCCTACGGAATGCTCCGCAAACAGAATTCAGGAGTCAGAATGAATAGATTTAATGCCAGTTTTTATCTCGTAAATCCTCATTTTTTGTCAAAGAAAATTTCCCGCAAAATCCTTTTATTGCACTTATTATTCGTAACATTCTTTTTTGAAATTGGTATAGTGTTTTCAAATGAGATGTAAATATAGATTGATGTTTTTTCTAATAAAAAAAGCGCTGTTTTGAGTCCATTATATCCTTGTATTTATTACTATTTAATGCTGTTTTCCCTTCTTTACTATTCCCTATTCCCTCCATACCTTTTTCATAGCACTTGGTTTCCACATTCCAGATAAAAACACTATATCAGTAGTAATTTCAGGGAATTATTTCAAATCATCTCAATTACTTTTTTCGTCGATCAAATTCCGAGTAAATAATTAGGGTTTGTTGAAAAAGTCTTATAGGTAAGGGTAGGAGACAGGATACAGGAGAAAACCCACCCCTAACCCCTCCCAGGAGGGGAGGGCTGTTTCATTCTCAATAGACGCGGGGACGCACCAGATACACCAGACACGGGGATAGAGGCTTTTAAGCGACGTTGAACTAAATATTTTCTCAGAGCTTAACGACGCTTATTAGCTGAAAAATCGGCAAATTTTGACAAATTTTACTGTTTAACTATGCCATAATCTCCCGTTCTCCCGCTCACTGTTAATCTACAAGACTTTGAAACAGCCCTGCTCCCAGGAAGGGAAGACAGGAGGAACGGGGAATTATAGAGGAGCTAGGAGGAAGAATAATCCCTTGATTATAGCGCTTTTCACATGGATAGACTACAGTTAGTATGGGCAACCCAAAA
>NZ_CEZPJD010000874.1:0-3184 GCF_983059655.1 Okeania sp. | reverse complement strand
TATAAACGAAAATATACAGGTTTTGCTGTGGAGTAAATCGAAGGAATTTAAAAGTCAAAAGTCAAAAGTAAGATTTTTTAGGGAATTTAAAAGTTAAAAGTAAGATTTTATAGCCATAAGAAATGATTCGTAAAAAAACTGTAGGGGTTTGGAGACCAAACCCATTTACTTTTTTCTACAAGTTTTTGCGGAGAAGAGGTAAATATAATCTTGATACTTTTTCTTTCATTTTTTCCTCTGAATTTATTTTTATGATTAAGGAATTCTTTTGCTTTTCCTTTTGTTTTGTTTTCAAACTAGATATTTCGGCAGTCAATAAACACGGCAGTACACCCTTTAATTCCAAGTTAAGGTCATTATATAGTAACCGCCTATCCTCTATTTGCCAACCTAAACGATCGTATAATACCCACTCCTCGTATATTTGCCAACCTAGGCTTTCGCAAAAATTATTTAAAACCTCTATTTCCAAGTCTTTTGTCTTATTCTTCTCAAGGTAAATTTGCTTTTGAACACTGAAGCCAAATTTACCCCCGCTATATTTTACCCAAAGTTGATCGATAGTACGAAGGTCATCAGAAGAGAAGTTTTCAATCGCATTTGAGTATTGTGAGTCTTCAAAGTCGCTTAAAGTTCGCAATAATGGAAATTTGTCTGTTGATATTATTCCTATTCCTACTATTGCTCCTCCCACTACTACTACTGCTCCTCCTGCTACTCCTGCTCCTGCTACTCCTAGCATTATCGATGATAATGCTCCTACTACTAAAAACCCTATTATAAATACAGCTAATATTCCTGAATGGAAAAGTCCACTAAATTCTGGTTTTTTTATTAGTCCAAGTAATCCTACTATTCCTCCAAACCGTAATGCTGATGCTACTAAAAACCATAATTCTAATGTTCCTATTATCATTGACACTGCTATTACTGCTAATCCTAAAGATCCTGTTACCCACCCTACTGTTGTTTCTCTCCGATACACTGATTTAATTCTATTAGCTTGAAGTATGAGATCAAAAGTTTCATCATTAGCTTCTTTCCACTTACCTGCTGCTAGTAACTCACGAAGCTTAAAATATTTAGGAGATACCCCTTGTAGTGAAACTTGCAGTAGTTTTTTAACCGCTCCATTTTCAAAAATATACTTTTTCTCATTATTATTCGATTTTATTTTAGAGCAAAGTAACTGTTGAATTTTCGGGTAATTATTAATCCAATAATTTGCATTTCCTTTATCCTTTAAGGGCATTATAGAGTTATTTAATTCAGAAGATCGATCATTAGCTAATTTTTCTAACTCAGCAAGTAGTTGATTATTATTCTTAAGTTCAAAAAGAAGACGGGGGTATTTGAGTGTTAGTGCAGTAAACTTACCCATCTGTTCAATGGTTATCGTTTGTTTCTCAGCAAAAGTAACTCCAATAGAATAATAAGCAATATAAGTTTTTAACTTTAGGGCATTAACATACTGTTTTAAACGACGGGGGTTATTATCAAAAAAAGGAGCAACTATTTCAATCAGGTTAGCAAGATTTTCTGGTTCTAAATCTTTTTCAATGACTGGAAAAATAGGTAATTCTGGATAGTAAAGCTCTGTTTCTTCAAATTCTGAGTTTTGTTCTAAAATTTGAGATTCTCTTACTTCTGATTCTGCCTCTTTTTTTGGTGAGAATAATCTGTTGAAATTTTTGGCAATTAAACGATAAAGAATCCCAAAAAGGTATTTTTTTTCGTAAGTTTCTATTTTTCTCTGATTTTCAGATACTTTTTCCAGAAAATTATTTAACGTATTTGGAGAAGATTCAGGAACAGAGAATGATAACTGCACAAACTTTTCCAGAAAACTAAAACCATAATCTACTTGTTTTATAGACCTATCATTTCGATTTTCCCACTCTTGATTTTCTTTGGCAATTGAAGCTAGAAAAGGAATCACATCTTTTTGTTTAAAAGTTATCGACGCTGCCACCTTTTCCCTATCCATTCCCAAAATAAAAATCAAATTTGGGTCATCAGAAATCATCATATTTAGACCTTGCAATAAATCGGCAGATTTACCTAGTTCACAACGATCAAGGTCATCAATAAAAACATAAATTTTCTCATCTCTACCTACATAAGCACCAACAATTTTAGAGAAATCTTCGTGAAATTCTTCAATAAAAGCAGCTTCCTTTTCATAATCAGGAGACTCAAGATATAGAGTTAAATCCATTTTCTCGTCGCCAATTAAGTCTTTGATTATTCCGAAAAGTTTTCCTATTCCGGCAGCAGAACTGCTAATTCCAACCAGTTGTAACAAAATATTTAAAGAAAGATTATTTGTATCCTCATTATTCGTTGATTCTGAGTTTTGATTATCATTTTCTTTTGTCTCATTGTTAGTTATTTCAGCCTCTTCTTTTTGACTTTTCTCTTCCTCCTTTGAATCAGATTTCAGAGTGTCAGCCAAATTTTCAGACAACTGATAAACCCCCTCAAAACCAAATTTCCAGTATACAATTGGAATAGCTACAGTAATACTAGAAATCAACGAAACCATCACCAAAGTCTGAATAGCTTTAAACGGTTTATCTTTAAAATTTAAACGATAAATAAATAGCTGAAACCGACTGTATAAATTATAGAAAAAATCAGGAATATTACGATTTTTAGATAATTCTTCTAAAAAAGAAAGAGCAAAAGTCGCCCAAAGTGACTCAGATTTTTCATGTCGCCAAGCATTAAACCAAACTGTTTGGGTTTTTTGTTTAAATACTAATCTGACAAATTTACCAATATCTGATAGATTGCTAAAAATAATCTGGTCTTTTTTAATTTTCTGCCAAACCCCTGCTAAATCTTTTTTATCTAATTCTTCAGACTTCTTGAGAATCTCCTTTTCCAACTGTTTCATAAAAGAAGATTTACCACTACCCCATTCACCTTCGATAGAAATAGTCAGTGGAGGTTTTGTATTTTCATTAGTTAAAAATTCAGCCATAGCTATTACATAAGGAGTAAAACCAAGTTCATCTTTTGTTGTTGCTTGGTCTCCGATAGTAATAATTTTATTTGACTTATCTGTAGATTCTGACATTAGTAGATAAATTAAAAATAATCTTGATTTCTAATGAAATGCTGACGTTCAGTTTTTCCCATAACGAGTAAATTGACGCTTAAAAGCAGAATGAAAACCGAT
>NZ_CEZPJD010000873.1:0-3186 GCF_983059655.1 Okeania sp. | reverse complement strand
TTGCTAATTTTTTTGTCAGAAATAATTTAAGACCGCTATATCAGACTTACTCTTAGTTTTTTGGATTTGTAATTTCTCCCATAAACAGAATCGCGCCAGATTCATCATCCCTAATAGCAAAAAAGAAAGGACGATTAACCAACATTTTAGGAGGTAAACTTCTAATTCCTATTCCCACGCTAGTAACCGCTGCTGCTTCTGTTCCTTGTTCATTAACTTCAACAAATGTTTTATGTTTGACTTCATCAATGTATAATTCTGGTGGAATGGGACGCATTTTAGAAAAATCAGCAGCACGATCGTTAAAAGCTATTTCCATTCCTAAAGATTTCAGTACATCATTGAGACTAACTTCATATTCATTTTTAAACTTTGGCAAACCTAAATTAATTCTCTCTGCGAAAAACTGTTCCATCCAATTTTCCCAGTTTTTTTGATTTAAAGCTTGATAAAATCCCTCTAAACCGACTTTTTCCCTGGGGAGAAATATATACATACTGACACGACCTTTTTTATAGGGCAAACCCACTGCTCTAAAATCTTGGTTTTCATAGTATAAATATTCTGATAATTGAAACATAATTGGATGTTGTTTTTGAGTTCCATCAGCTAAATAAAAAGGCATCTCTTTAGTAGCATACTCTGAAAATGGTTGCCACCAAGCAGCTTTAAAATAAATAGCATTTAACAACAGGATTACTAAATCAGGCTTGAATTTTTGAATAATTTGATCAATTTTGCCTTCAGTTTTATCTTTTACCCAATTATTGATAATTTTCGGAGTTTCAGGATCGTCAAAGTCAATTTCTCTTACCTGACTCTGATAAAAATCTTGATTTATTTGCAGGAAACTTGGAGAAAAAGACATGCCATTTCTACTCCAGATTGAGTTAGCAATATTTAATTTAATCTCGGGATTTAAACTATTTAATAAAATTCCTAAATCCTGATTTGCTTGATTAATTTCCTCTAAACTCATACCCTCAAAGTTTAAAGTTTTAGCCATAGCTTCTTGAGTTTTTCCTGCAGCGCCATTGTAGGTCATTGATAGAGCGATCGCTATACTTATTGGCGAAATAAAAACATTTTCGTCTGATTGGGATTTCTGAATTTCTGAAAATAGTTGAAAACCAAATTTATTATTGGCATTAACTAATTTCATCATGGTATTTTTATCTGCCGTTTGGGCTAATTTATGCTGGTTATGATTTGTATATTTATCAGTATTAAGTTTCCGATTTCTGAAAATTATTGTACTGCCAGGTAAGTTATAGACTCCGAGAATTACAATTAAAATAATTGCTCCTAGAGACATTTTTGCAGAAATACCAGAAAATTTCTTGACAAATGCTTTGAACATTATTTTACCTCACTAGAGTCAAGTGCTAACAATGAAAATTATATTAATTTGCAACATTGCTAATTTTTTTGTCAGAAATAATTTAAGACCGCTATATCAGACTTACTCTTAGTTTTTTGGATTTGTAATTTCTCCCATAAACAGAGCAGAAATACCAGAAAATTTCTTGACAAATTCTTTGAACATTATTTTACCTCACTAGAGTCAAGTGCTAACAATAGACATCTCCAGAAAAGAGGGAGTCATTTCAGTTATCAGTTATCAGTTATCAGTACCTCTAGCTGTTTGCGAAGCATTCCGTAGGAAAGCAAGAGGCTTGAAGTACGGAATTATTTTTTTTTATCCCCTTAAAAGGGGAGGCGCATACCCACGATTTTTCGGTAAGGAGTAGAGAGTAGGGGGAAATAATTGATAATTTCTGTGGGATAATTGATTTGATTTTTTATTATTGGAGTGGATTTGTAATTTCTCCCATAAACAAAATAGTGCCAGAATTATTATCTCTAATGGCAAAGAAGAAGGGACGATTAACAAACATATCTAAACTTGTTTTTATTATTATAGAAAGTGGTACTGGAATAACTATACTGGTAGCTGTTGCTGCTTCTGTTCCTTTTTCATTAACTTCCACAAATGTTTTATGTTTAATTTTATCAATATATAACTCTGGTGGAATAGAACGCATTCCTGAAAAATCTGCTGTCCTTCTATCAAAAGCTATTTCCATTCCCAAAGTTTTTAATATGTCATTGAGGGTAACTTCATATTCATTTTTAAATTTGGGTAGAGTTAATGTGATTTTTTGAGATTTAAACTTTAGCATCCAATTTTCCCAATTTTCTTCATTTAAAGTTTGATAGAATTTTTCTAATCCTATTTCTTCTTTGGGGAGAAATACATACATACTGACGCGACCTTCTCCATAAGGTAAACTAATAGCTTGAAAGGTTTGATTTTCATAATATGAATATTCAGATAATTTCAACATTGTTGGATGTTGTTTTTCTATGCCATTAGATAGATAAAAAGGCTGGTCTACGGTAGAAGTATTATCAAATTCTTCTTGCCAGTTTCCTTGAAAATAAATAGCATTTAACAATACCATAACTGAATCACGATCTAGTTTTTCAATTATTTTATCGATTTTGCCTTTGGTATTGTCTTCGATCCAATTATTGATAATTTCTGGAGTTTTCGGATTTTCAAAGTCAATTTCTCTGACTTTACTCTGATAAACTTCTTGATTTATTTGTAGAAAGTTTTGCTCAAAAGGTATTCCGATTTTAGTCCAGATTGAGTTAGAAATATTTAACTTAATATCTGAATTTAAACTATCTAATAAAATTCCTAATTCTTGATTTGCTTGATTAATTTCCTCTAAGCTCATGCCCTGAAAGTTTAAAGTTTTAGCCATAGCTTCTTGAGTTTCTCCCCGAGCGCCGTTATAGGCCATTGATAGAGCGATCGCTATACTACTGGGCGAGATAAAAATATTTTCATTTTGCTGGGATTTATGAATTTCTGAAAATAGTTGAAAGGCAAATTTGTTATTGGCAGAAACTAATTTTTCAACCATGTCTATATCTCCGATTTTGGGTAGGATTCAGCATTTCCTACGGAATGCTCCGCAAACAGCAGTCAGCTAGCCTCTTATAGAGGAACTGCGTTATCAGCTCTTGAGAAACACCTACATTTCCTACTAAGGTTATGCTAAGTAGCAATACGGTTAACTCCATGCTCCGCGAATGCCAATTATCATAAACAAAAGTTGGTTCATTAATGGATAATTGATAATTACCTCGGGTTTTAACCGCTACGGAATTGAA
>NZ_CEZPJD010000872.1:0-3196 GCF_983059655.1 Okeania sp. | reverse complement strand
CCGCTTTTTATCCCCTTAAAAGGGGAGGCGCATACCCACGATTTTTCGGTAAAAGCAGAAAAATACAAAAAAATATAGGAAAAGAAAGTTTTTTATCGCTGACTAATTAAGATTAAATCTTATAGTTTATTTCTTTTTTTCTCAAAATAACTATTAAATAATGAGGATAATCGATCGATGTTCAAAAAAAATGAATCAGGAACAAATCATAATAATCTGATTGCTTTAGAAAGTCTAATTAGAGCAATTAGAGAAGAAGAAGATTTAGATTTCCTCATTAAAAAAGTCATCAATTATCTTCAGTCAGAATTTGATTGTTGTTTGATTTGGGTATGTTTTTACGATCGATTAGCAAATAAAATAGTAGGCAAAGGTGGAATTACTCCCAATGGTGAAATTTCTGCTCTCAAACAAAAATTCACAATAAATCATGGAGATATATTAGAACAAGTATTACTGGAAAGAAAAGCAATTAAAGTCGCTGACTTAAGGGCGGAAAAGCAAGTTGGGGAATGGGTAAAAATAGCACAGACATATCAGATTAAAGGGACAGTTTTCTTTCCTATACATGACAAAGAAAAATGTTTTGGTATTGCCTTAATGGGTTCACAAGAGTGGGGAAGCTCTTTAGAGTCAGCAGAAAAAGCACTACTATCTTTAATTTGGGGCGAACTAGGACAAACATTACACAAAATAGAAAAAGAATGGCAACAGCAACAAGCAAAACGACCTGATGAACCCATCCTCTCATTACTATCTCAATTAGGAAAATTAACAACCCTAGACCGACGCCTCGAAACAGTTGCAGAAATAACTCATAAATTTTTACAGCCATCCCGCACAAATATTTACTGGTATTATCCCAATGGACGCTATTTTTGGCGTCGTGCGAGTAATCATCAAGTAATAGTAGAATGGAGCGACTTTAAACGTCCTGCTTCTGGCATTACATTACAAGACTTAGGTGAATTCTATAATGTGCTATTAACTGGACAAATTATTTGCATCGGAGAACATTACACTTCTGTAGACAGTGATATTACTCGCAGACTGACCCGACAAATCAGAGCTTCTTCTGTATTAGCAGCACCAATTATCTTAGAAGGCGAACTATTAGGATTTATTGCTGCAGAAGAACAACACAACCGTCCATGGCAAGATGATGAAAAAAACTATTTGCAAGGAGTAGGTCAACTGCTAGCCTTAACTTCTCCCCTCTCAGAAATGGAGGATAAAATTCGTCAAGCTAAATTAGACCAAACCTTAACTGCAGGGATAACTCGTGCTATTTACGGTGATGATGATTGGCAGAAAACGGTAAAAACAACGGCAGAAAAAATATCTCAGCGCTTAGGTGCTAAATATTTTATGTTGGCTATCTGCAACAGAGGACAATTTGAAGTTGTTTATCAAAATCATTCTACTCAAAGTCGAACAGTCAAAACTTCTCTACCCCGCCTCAGCAAGAAAGATATGGCCTTGCTAGGCCGAAATACTGAAGTAGTAGGCATTGAAAATTGGTCAGAAAGTAATATATTGGGTACTTGGCAGGAAGATTTTGAGAAACTTGGAGTACGTTCTCTTCTGTTGTGCAACACAACAGGAGCTAGGAAAAACGAACAAGAAGAATTTATTACAAAAAATCAAGGCGATCGCTACAACCAACCTGAAGGACTAGTAATTATTGGTGATGAAACCCCTCGCACCTGGAACCGTAATGAACGAGAATTAGTACAAATTGTTAGTCAACAGTTAGGTTTTCTCCTGCATCAAAGATATATTAATCAGATAATCAACAGGCAGCAGCAATATACGCAATATCTTCAGTCTGGTTTAACTACTTTACAACCAACTACAATACTCACAAATTCAACAAAAATATCCATCGACTCTTCCAACTCCTTATTATTACAAGAAGTGAAAAATTTGGAGCCAGTCGGAGAGCAGAGTGTATTAGGAAATTTATCACTGGACAATCTCGAACGCAATTTTCTCGAATTTATTGCTCAAGCAATTTTGGGAATAGCCGAGATAAGTCTGCAAAATGTTCCCCTAGTTGCTTTAATTACCTGGTATCCAGTATCACAAACAGGTAGAGTTATGAGCTATAGTTATCTTGAGTCTCATATTACTAGCACTGACAAAATTTCGATACCAGTTCGCACTGATTCTTGGATTCAACAAATAATTTCTACAAATGGTTGGTTGCATCTGAGCGTGAGTGATGTACCAGCAAAAACTCTACGGTGGCTCAATATTCTGCATAGCGGTCAGGTCATAGCCACTGCTTTGCGTACTGCTGTTGAACATCAGCCAACTGGTATATTATTACTTGCAGACCCTCACAAAATTTTATGGCAAAAAACAGAAGTGCCACAACCACAAAATTCTCCTACTGAAACTCTGAAAAATTTATTGACTCATTTGGTTTCTCAGCTTGCATGGTCGCGTCGCTATTTGATAGTCAAAACTACTTTGGAATCTCAGCGAGAGGAACTAGAGTGGTTGAATTGGTATAAACAAAGGCGTTTAGAGGAACTTTACCGTACTGTTGGCTCTGGTTTTAAGCAGTTAAGTGAATTGAATTATACTCCATCAGAAAATCCAGCCCAACAGAAAAATGTGTTGACAAATCTACGTTATCAGCAATTACTACGGCAAATTGGGAATGTTTTATCATCTACTACTTCATTATTGAAACAAGAAAAATGGCGTTTACAAGCAAATTTTGATGTTGTATCTGTAGCTAATTTGTTGAGGCGATCGCTCACTCGTATTGATTCTCAAGTTAAAAAAAGACAATTGCAATTAGAAGTTCATCGGGAAGGAAATTTGAATATTTATGGAGATAGTATTAAATTAGAATTAGTTGTTTATGAACTTTTGATTAGTGCCTGTCGTCGTTCTCCAACAGGAGGAAAAATTGATATTAAATGCCAAACTTTAGATGAAGAATGGTTAGAAATTTTTATCCTTGATACAGGTAAGATTAGCTCAAAATTAATAGCAGAATTTAACTCTACTTCTATCCCAGATGTATTAGAACCTTCTCCTTTGGTTTCACCTCCAGGTAAACATTTAATTATCTGTAGGCGAGTAATTCAACAAATGGGAGGAGAGCTGGAGTTAAATTTACAAGAAAGTGGTTTAATTGAAAGTAGGTTACTTTTGCCCTTAGCTCACCTTTGATTTCTAA
>NZ_CEZPJD010000871.1:0-3201 GCF_983059655.1 Okeania sp. | reverse complement strand
GATAATTGATAATTGATAATTGATAATTACCTTTCCCTAAAGGAAGAGGATTGACCAAATCCGAAAAAATTTTTAAATTTATTTTTTTCCTCTTGAAAAGGGAGGCTAATAAAGCTAAATTGTTTGATTATTTAATTATTAATTATTCTGTCAAACCTGGAAAAGTAAGTTGATAATAGATGAATATTTGTCTATATACTTACAAAATCTTAAGTATCCTACTGTTTTGCCTCAAAGAGTTATAGAAAATATTTATTGTTAAAACTTATAAGTTTAAGTTAGCAGATGCAAAATTTTCGTAATTATTATCAGATTTTAGATGTTTCTAGAGATGCTTCGGTGGATGAAATTAAGAAAGCATATAGGAGACTGGCACGACAGTTTCATCCAGATGTAAATCCAGGTGATAAAGAATCAGAAGAAAAATTTAAAGATATTAATGAAGCTTATGATATTTTGTCAGATATAGAAAAACGGACAGAATATGATAAGTTTATTCGATATTGGAAACCTAAAGGAATTGGAGTTAAGGTAGGGATACGAGTTCCTGATTTTAGGAATTGGGATAATCGTGATGAAAATGGGCGAAAAAATGAAAAAAATTCAGATGTTAGTGATTTTTCAGACTTTAATACTTTTGTAGACCAACTGATAGGTCGTCGTCGTGAAGTTAGAACTCCAGTTGCATCAACAATACCAAAAACTCAGACTTCTAATGTTTATCGTCCTGGTCAGAAAAAGAATACTTATAAGGCAGCAGAACGGGAAGTAAAACGGGAAATAAAAAAGGATATTGAGGCTAGATTGACTTTACCTTTGGAAAAGGCTTATGTGGGAGGTTTTGAAAAAATCCGTTTGGAAGATGGGCGTTCGATCGAGGTGAATATGCCGATGGCGATGGTTAATGGTCAAAGAATTCGTCTAAAAAATCAAGGTCTGGGTGGAGGAGATTTGTATTTGAAGATTACGATCGCTCCTCATGATTTTTATCAGTTGGAGGGACCGGATATTTTTTGTGAGTTGCCTATTACTCCTGTGGAGGCTGTTTTGGGTGGGGATATTGAGGTACCGACTTTAGATGGTTGGGTGAAGATGAAGTTGCCAGCGGGAGTTTTTTCCGGTCAACGTTTGCGACTGGCTAGTAAGGGGTATCCTGATGGGAGGGGCGAGCGTGGGGACCAGTTGGTGGAGATTAAGATTGTGACTCCGAAGGAGCCTAGTCAGGAGGAGTTGGAGATTTATCAGAAGTTACGGGAGGTTGAGAAGTTTAAGCCTCGAAAGGATTTGCCTGTTTGATTTGGGTTTCAGTTGTGTGATTGGTTTGAAGATTGATAACTATTTTTCCAGGATCTTATTTTTTTTGTTGAATAAAAAATCATGTGTAGGGGCGAACAACTCCTAATGTATATATCTTATCAGAGTTTTTGAGGGGATGCAACCTCATTATTCTCGGATTTTTTTTTGAGCTTCAGAAAATGAAAAAGTTCAACTTAAATTCAAAAAGGAGTCCCACCCTCGATCTACTGATTCAGGGTCGGGAGGAATTTTTGAGATCAAATAAAATCTATTTCACTTTTTTTGTTGAATAAAAAATCATGTGTAGGGGCGAACAACTCCTAATGTATATATCTTATCAGAGTTTTTGAGGGGATGCAACCTCATTATTCTCGGATTTTTTTTTGAGCTTCAGAAAATGAAAAAGTTCAATATTTTGACTATCTATACTGATAGGAAGCTATCTGGTAAGTTTTAGTTATAAACTTTAGTCTTTTAGTTTGAAAATTTTTAATTTTGTCAGAGGTTGATGACAAAATTGGAGAAAAGTTTTCCCAATCAGCTAACGAAGTTTCAATATTTTTAGCGCTTTTACTCGGTCGTGTGATACTCTAAATGGTAGAAAAATCCACGGGTTAGTATTACTTAAAAGAATTTTGATGCTGCAAATACCTATTGTGTCGTTGTTTTTAGAGGCGATCGCCTGAATTTATTTGACGATGAATGACTAATTTTTCTCTCTTCATTTTTCAGTAGATTGATAGATTGACTGTTTTGTGGTATGTGACTGGAAATCTATATTAAAAACTTGCTTATGGTTTGTTAAAGTATTTGTAGGTTGGGTTGAGGTAAGGAAACCCAACAAAAATAGGCGTGCTGAACAATATCGCTATGCTATATCTACAAGAGTACCAAGATTATTGATATAATACTGAGGTTTGATTATAGAAGCTAAGACTGGTTGACTAAGTTATTGAGATTACCGACAAATTTGCAGAATAGTGGGTTTCATTCTTCAATCCAATCTAGGTTTTGTGACTCTGATAGTAAAGAATGCTAGAGAGGTAAAAGAGAAAGAGGAGACTACAAAGCAGGGAACAAGACTGTACGAAAACCCCAGTTGCTGCTGTAGTAGTCGGGAACGTTGTCCCAAGAACGAAAGGCACTCCGACAAAACCAACGAATGCTCAACCAACAGCCACCACGGAGTACTTGTTGATTAGTGTGCCCATCACTTTCCCAAGCATTTCCATTTGTAGGCGCACTATTATAATTATTGTGCCAAACATCCTGACACCACTCCCACACATTCCCGTGCATATCGTACAACCCAAAAGCATTGGGAGGAAAACTTCCTACATCCGTTGTTCCTTTTCTAAATATGCCTTTAGGGGTGTCGTCACAGACATATTTGCCATTGAAGTTAACTAAGTCAGAAGCGATTGTTTGGCCAAAATAGAAGGGAGTAGTTGTACCTGCACGACAAGCATATTCCCACTGACTCTCACTGGGTAGTCTGTAAATTTTTCCAGTTTTGTGAGATAGTTTTTTACAAAAATCTGTTGCTTGATGCCATGTCACACATTCTACTGGGCGATCGCCTCCTGGAAAACGAGAGGGATTATTTCCCATAATGGCTTGATATTGATTTTGAGTAATGGGGTATTTGCTCAGATAAAAAGGTTGGAGAGTAACTTGATGTCGAGGACTTTCGTTATTCCTTCTTCCCTGTTCATTTTTCGGCGATCCCATGAGAAAACTGCCTTCAGGAATATAAACCATTTCTAATTTAATATCGTTACCTAAATCTTCTATTTTTTGCCTAGCACTTTTGTGGATGCGGTTGATTATTTCGCCGGAGTTGTTGACTGTGTTAGAGTCGATGGAGGGTATTATCCCTCGCACCTCTCCTTCAGAACCGGACGT
>NZ_CEZPJD010000870.1:0-3207 GCF_983059655.1 Okeania sp. | reverse complement strand
CAGTCACCTTTTAATGTGGGTTTACCAATTCAGTTAGGTAGTTTTAGCTTAGAAGAAGTTTTGGAATTAGCCCAATCTTATGGACTCAACTGGAGTGATGGAGAAGAAGCACATCTTTTGATGGCAACCACCGGAGGACATCCATCACTGGTGCATCTGGCTATTTATCATCTGAGTCGAGAAGATGTAACAATGAGACAATTATTAGAAACTGCAGCCACATCTACCGGAATTTATGGCAGTCATTTGCGGCGTCATCAAGTCAAGTTGGAAGAGGAGCCAGAATTAGCGATCGCTGTGCAAAATCTTGTCAATATTAATGAACCAATATTATTAGAGTCTATTATTGCTTATAAGTTAAGTAGTATGGGGTTAATTAAGTTAGATCGAAATAAGGCCACGTTAACTTGTGATTTATATCGACAGTATTTTAGAAGTCAACAACAACTTCATAGGGTTGTTTAGTAATTAATAATTAATAATTAATAATTAATAATTGCCTTTTCTTATAAAAAAAGGGTGAGGCTTTAAACCCAATTTTTTGGTAAAATTACTCCCATCAGAATATTGTTGCTGTCAATGTTATATTACGGTAGGATAATAATTTTGCAATGGCCAGTTTTTAACTGATTTATGGGTTTATGATTCTATAATATTAGGCTAATAAACAGGTAAAGAGATTTGAAAAACCAGTGTGTCGTAGCTCTCTAAAAGCCAAAATAACTGGGCAAGGCCAACTTTACGCATTTTCTACAGAATAGACGCAACAATGTCAAAATTTTTGCCTAACTATAATTTTTGAAGTCAGTTAATTGACCTCAAAAACGTCTTATTTCTGTACGAAGTCTTATTTCTGTAAGAAATAGAGACAATTACTCATTTTAAGCACATTTTTTTTAAGAGGTAGTAATAAGTATGTTTACCAACGTAGCGAATGGTAATAATATATCAATTCCAGGAATAGAACGACCAGATTCAAATGATCCAAATGCTCTACAGTATCAGGTCCTGATAGTTGAAAAAGAAGGGAGTCCTAGCAATTGTGAACTAGGATTAAAAAGAACAATATATATAGGTACAAAAGGTGAATTCACGACAGAGTTAGGATTGCCAGAGAAATATATCAATGGATTGCCTTATGAAGGAGTAAACATGGAAAATATATTTGGTGATCTTAAGAAGGATATTGAACTTTCTCAGGATATATTAGGTCAATATAGTATGGTGCGAAGACTTTTGCAAGCGAGAAAACTATCTCAATTGATTGCCAAGTCATGGCTCCAAAAGCATGATATCGAGGACGATAAGCCAGGCTGGAGTCAGGAAGAATGGCTAAAAGACGAAGAGAAATTTTATACAAAAAAGCAAAATATTATAAGATTTAAGACGATCAGGAAACTTTTTCTTACTGGCGATCAAGTACTTGATTCTGAGACAAATGTCAAATTCCTTGATTATACATCTCAAACAGCAGAAGACCGATGGAAAGAACTAGAAAGACAGCCTTATATTATAATGCCAGATCAAGAAAATTGGCATAGTATTTCTTTGAATCTGCTGTTTTGTGGACAAGCTTATTTCAAGTATAAAGAAGAAAACAAATATTTACCCCTATGTTTTCCTATGCTTTCCACTTATGAAGCGTGCTGTTTTTACGCTTTCTTGATAAATGCGGATAGCTTTACAGGCACGATAGACGAGATCCAGAAGAAAGGTACAGCCAATCCTCGACCTCCTTACTACAAAGCATTAATTCCTTATCCTCCACGCCCTGATTTTGGTACAGAGGTTAAAACTGAGAAATCTTACAATGAGATGATCAAAAATTGGGCGTATGCGAAGGAAATTTATCCAAATTGCGGCGATGAATCAGATAAAAATCTATTACCATTTTGTAAAAAAGCTTGGAGTCCGGAGGATGGAATCAAACTTAAATATATTACTCCTCCTTATCCTTATTTACCAATGAGTTGTGCTAGTTAAATTAAGCCTCATTGAAAAAATTAGCCATAGGATAAGCAAAGTGCTAAACTGCACTTGATTGGCTTATCTTATGGCTTATTTATTAAGAGCTTATGAAAACTAACTATCAAATCATCAAAAAAATCTATGAAAGTCCTAACTCCCTCATCTATCAAGCTACTTTAAAGGAAAATAATAACCCGATTATTCTCAAAATCCTCAAAGAAAACTACCCTACTGCTTCCGAACTCACCCGCTACAAACAAGAATATGAAATTACTCGTTCTTTGAATGTAGATTCTATTATTAAAGCTTACGATCTACAAAGATATGAGAATAGTTTAGCAATACTTCTAGAAGACTTCGGCGGTCAATCTCTAAAATCATTACTATCTCAATCTCAATTAAACTTAGAAAACTTTCTAACCATCGCCATTAAAACAACAGAAAGTCTAGCAGCAATTCATAAATCTAATATTATCCACAAAGACATTAACCCCTCAAATATTGTCTATAACCCCCAAACAAAACAACTAAAAATCATCGACTTTGGCATATCTACCCGTTTATCCCAAGAATATCTCACAGTCTTTCCCCCCAACCAACTAGAAGGAACTTTAGCATATATTGCCCCGGAACAAACAGGTAGAATGAACAGAGGCATAGATTATCGTAGCGACTTTTATTCCCTGGGTGTAACATTCTATGAACTCTTAACCAACAAACTACCTTTTGAAACAAATGACCCCATGGAATTAGTTCATTGTCATATTGCCCAACAACCATTAC
Organism: Okeania sp.; assembly: GCF_983059655.1. Taxonomy (NCBI): domain Bacteria; kingdom Bacillati; phylum Cyanobacteriota; class Cyanophyceae; order Oscillatoriales; family Microcoleaceae; genus Okeania; species Okeania sp. The sequence goes on along the minus strand of NZ_CEZPJD010000870.1, from coordinate 456 downwards.
CACTACATCAACTAATTCCCAACATTCCTAATTCTGTCTCTAACATCATCAACAAACTATTAGCAAAAACCCCAGAAGAAAGATATCAAAATGCTTGGGGAATTAAAGCAGATCTACAAACCTGTCTAGAGCAATTCAATACTATAGGAGAAATTTCAGACTTTCCTTTAGCAACTCAAGATATTTGTGAGAAATTTCAGATTCCTCAAAAACTCTATGGTAGAGAACAAGAAGTTACTCAACTATTAACAACATTTGAAAAAGTCAGTCTTGGAACAACAGAATTAATCCTAATTTCTGGTTATTCAGGAATTGGCAAATCAGCATTAGTCAATGAAATTCACAAACCCATCACAAAGAAACGAGGAAAATATATTAGTGGAAAATTCGACCAACTCCAAAGAGATATTCCTTATTCAGCAATTTATCAAGCATTTCAAGAGTTAATCCGTAAAC
>NZ_CEZPJD010000869.1:1689-3214 GCF_983059655.1 Okeania sp. | reverse complement strand
GGAGGCTTTAAACCATAATTATTTAATTATTAATTAGTTAATTATTCGGTAACTATAGAATTATCATATAAATCTCAGCTAAAAAAATTTGTTTGATAATGAGCTAATCTATAAATTCTATTATAGAAATACCTATACCGAGAGAATTTTTGTATTTCAACGGCATTAACTAAGCTGATTTCAATCTTTTCTTGTTCCTAAAGTCTAGGTTTTGATATTTTTTTACTTAACAGTAGAATTTAATTACTTAGATTAGAAAGAATGACTAAATTTTACTTTTAGCGTACATCAATTCTGGCTAAATTTGCACCTTGGTAATAGTACAACAAAATCTGCTGGTAATTATATCCGTTCCGAGCTAAATTATAAGCTCCCCATTGACTCATTCCTACAGCATGACCAAAACCTTTTCCAGTAATTTTGAAACCGCTTGGAACTTGTTGGCCTTTATTTTTATTAGGAGTAACTATAAATCTGGTACTTTTTAATCCCAAAGCTGCTGTAATATCTGTGCCTTGAAGAGTTTTAACCCCTGCATCCCCTAAAACTTTTATCGTAATCACACTATTGTGAGGAGTAGTAGTCTGAGGTGTCATAGATATAATATTTCCTACACCTGATATTCGCTGTTTCAATTCCGCTTGAGTAAATGATTCTGTCCATTCATAAACTGGGGCATCTTGATCGAAGTCGGGAACCGCCCGTAGATAAGGAAGTGGGTTTGACCAAACATCCTCTACATTTTCTGTGTGGCCTCCAGAAGATGAATGGAATAGAGCTAAAATAATTTGACCATTGTAGGTAAGTACTTGACCTTTAGTGGCATCAACAGCAGCATAAGTACCTTGAGACTCTGTTTTAATTCCTTGATACACTTGCCATAGTTGGTCATTGCCTAAATCGTAGAAATTGCTACTATTTTCTTGACGCTTATTTAAAGCATAGGAGCGAGCTGCAACTGCTTGGGCTTTTAGAGCTTCTTGAGGCCAATTACCGTTCATTTCTGCTCCAATAACACTATATAGATATTGTTCTATATCAACATAATTGATAGCTGTAACTCCTGTTTTACTAGGAATAATGTGAGTACGGCCACGATACCACCGATCGCCTATCCATACATAACCTTCTCCTTTGGGTTCGATCCACATTTGACCAGATACCCAATTGGACAAAGAAACTTTTCCCGATTTTAATTCGGCAGTAAAGCCTTTCGTCGGCTGTAGTTCGCCAATAGCTCTACCCGCACCATCTCTAATTACGGCGCTTGTAGAACTACCAACTTTAACTTCTTTTGCTCCTTCTTGAATGGCAATTCGCAAGACTAGGGAAGCTTGAGCAGGGGCGATCGCTAGTAACCAGAATAGAACAGATGTCCAAAAATAGTGTTTTAGTGGTTTAATAGAACGAGTAATAACAGAAATAAATAACAATCCAGAACTCATTAGATTTTATATTTAGGGTTAACTAAAATGTAGGCAAAAGCCTTAACGAAGTCAGAAGTCAGAAGTCAGAAGTCAGAAGT
>NZ_CEZPJD010000869.1:0-1589 GCF_983059655.1 Okeania sp. | reverse complement strand
AAATGTAGGCAAAAGCCTTAACGAAGTCAGAAGTCAGAAGTCAGAAGTCAGAAGTTAACCCACCCGTGCCCCTCCCAGGAGGGGAAGTAGGGGATTTGAGCAAACCTCCAAAAATATTGCGCCTTTTAAGGCGGGGTTTTCGACCCACATTATTTTGATAATAAATCTCACAGGGTAAAATGAGAGAATAATTATCACTTGTGGATATAATTATCATATTTTTTTAGTTTACTGAGGAAGTTTTAAGTTTTGCAGGTAACTTTTCTAGGAACTAGCTCTGGTGTCCCGACGCGATCGCGTAATGTTTCGAGTGTTGCTTTACGTTTGCCTCAACGGGGAGAATTATGGTTGTTTGACTGTGGGGAAGGAACTCAACATCAGTTTCTCCGCAGTGAACTTAAGGTCAGTCAACTGACTCGTATTTTTATTACTCATATGCACGGCGACCATATTTTCGGTTTGATGGGGTTATTAGCTAGTTGTGGTTTGGGGGGGAATGTGAAAAGTATCGATTTATATGGCCCTCCTGCTCTGGAGGATTACTTGCAAGGTTGTATTCGATATTCTCAAACTCGTTTGGCTTATCCTATGAAGGTTTACCAATCTAGACCTGGTGTAATTTATGAGGATGATGAATATGTTGTTAGTTGTGGTTATTTAAAACATCGGGTTCCTGCTGTTGGTTATCGGGTAACGGAAAAAGACCGACCGGGACATTTTGATGTGGAAAAAGCTAAGGCTTTGGGTATTCCTCCTGGTCCTATATATGGCAAGTTAAAACGGGGTGAGTGGATTACTTTGTCTGATGGACGGAGGATTAGTGGGGCAGATTTATGTGGAGCACCTCAGATTGGCCGGAAGTTTGTTTATTGTACTGATACTGTTTTTTGTGATGGGGCAGTGGAACTAGCACAGGATGCAGATTTACTTGTTCATGAGGCTACTTTTTCTCATCGGGATGCTGACATGGCTTTTCAAAGATTACATTCTACTTCGACTATGGCTGCACAGGTAGCTTTGGCCGCAGGTGCTAAACGTTTGATGATGACTCATTTTAGCCCTAGATATGCTCCTGGGAATCCAATTTTGTTGGATGATTTGCTACAGGAGGCCCGTGCTATTTTCCCTAATACTGATATGGCTCATGATTTTCTGAGTTTTGACATCCTCCCGACGCTTCTGTAGGAGGCAGTTTGAGCCTTTTTTAACTGGTAAGTTATTTCCGCTATCCTACACTAGTTTTCCTTACCTTCTCAGTCGATGATATGAAGACCTCAAAATTTATTCTAAACTCTAGTTTTCAGTTGAAAATGCTCAAAAAGCTAGTATTTTGGGCTGACTATGGCAGAAAAATCAAGGGACAATTCTTACTCCTACTGACTCCTCACTCCTCACCCTGCTAAAAGACTTTTTCAGTAGTTTTTTGATCGCTGAAGCAAATACCTCATAACTATTAGGGGCATTATTGGTACTTAGGGTTTGCTGATTAAATATCAAAGTCTTTACTGATATTGGTTTTAGCCTTTTTAGATCAGAAATATAGCAGTGAGCGCTGGTATATTTACAAATTGCAGGATTTGCCCAATAGC
>NZ_CEZPJD010000868.1:0-3216 GCF_983059655.1 Okeania sp. | reverse complement strand
GGGGGGCAAAATTCAGTATCAAAAAACTTTTCAGATATCCTCTAATTAGGTCTTACAATTAAATATCAAAGCATTGACAGATAATTTTTTCGGTAGAAAAAAACGCCTGATTTTCAGTATATTACGCTCAAAAATTTATCATAAGAGGCAGAATAATTGCAGAAAAATCACTCTAACAAAATATCTGACTATCTCAATTCTCCGTTCCTCCTGACTACTCCCCTACTCCCCTACTCCCTTACTCCCCTACTCCCTTACTCGCTAAAAATAAGCAAACCCTAGTTATCTAGGAGGCAATTGAGAACCGACAACAGATCCAAAACTCCCTGGGTTATGGGTTTGACAATAAACTTTGCCTCGGCCTTGAAAACGACAGACAAAACCTTCACCGCCAAAAAATGCCCCCAACCAACTCGAATTAGCTTTATCAATACGAAAATCTAAACTTCTTTCAAAGGCAACAATATGGCCAGTATCTACAATATAATCACCGTTAACATCTATTTCATAAATTCCTCCAAAAGAGGTTAAAATTACTGGACCATAACCCGTAACACTTAACCAAAAAATAGATTCTCCTGAGAATAAAGATTTTATCCCTTGAAACCCTAAATCAAGGTCTACATTGTTAGCAGAAGCAAGATAGGAAGCTGATTGGACGACTAATTCTTGACCCTTCATTTCATAAACTAGGATGTCTCCCATGAATTTAGGGGCAAGAAAAACTTGACCGTCGGGGGTAGGGGAACGAAAAACACTTAAAAAGAGAGATTCACCCCCTAACATTCGTTTCAATCCTCCCATAATTCCCCCTCCTTTTCCTTGTCTGAGGGTAGTACTACTATTGACAAATCCACTCATAGCAACCATAGCTCCAGCCTGGGCGACGATTTCTTCCCCTGCATTTAAGCTAACTTTGGCGATCGCATTATCGGGTTGATGTATTAGTTGAATATCCATGATTTTTTGAACTTTTTAACTAGCTATCAGGTTCTATAACTTGGGTTTAAATCCCCGGTTGATATCAACCGGAAGGTGCGCGGAGGGGTAGCATAACCCCTTCTAAACCTCTATTGCTGATTGCTGACGGCTGATTGCTGATGGCTTATTTTTAACGGACTTTGGGTCTTAAGAATCGAACTAAACCCTCAATACTACGAGATTGCAAATAAATAACACCATTCCCTTTGAGTCGGTTAACCAATCCTTCTCCAGAAGTTACCGAACTAATTAAGCCACCCGATAACCCAACACTCATTTTAATATTGGAACTGTAAGCTACTAAATGGCTATTATCAACAATAAATTCACCATCAATATTTTGCTTACTCAATCCTCCATAAGCCCCAAAAAAAACTGTTCCGTGGCCACTTACTTTTAATTTAAATAACCCTTCTCCTGTAAACCAACTTGCAAAACCTGCCCACCTTACTCCTAGCTTAACTTTAGGGCTACTTGCAATGTAAGCCCCTGGTTGAAGACATATCTCATCTCCCGTTAATTCTAAACATTCAATATCCCCAATAATGGATTGGGTTAACGTAATATTTAAAGGTTGGGAGGTCTTGTTCTCAAAGACATTAACAAATAGAGATTCACCCCCCAAAAATTTTCTTAATAAAGCTGAGAAAAAGCCCCCAGAAAACTTTGTTTTTATGGACAAGCTACCATCCATGCTGGTCATGGCTCCTGCTTCAGCTATAATACTATCACCAGGATCTAAGGTGATGAAAATAGCTGCAAAGGCTGGTTTATATCTGATGTCATATTTCACTGCTGACACTTAGTAATAGTTGCTTTATATATTATTACCATAAAATACTATGTTTTTGACCTTAATTTTCTATTAGACATCTCCAAAAATCAAAAATAAAATCAAATGTCTGTACAATAAATTCATATAATTAATTATTTTCAAGGAGTTGGTAATGTCAGTGTCAGTACAATTATTGCGACGACTATTTAGTGTAGACCAGTATTATAAAATGCTGGAAGCAGGAGTATTTAATGAAAATGAACGAGTAGAATTAATCAGAGGAGAAATTATCACAATGTCCCCTATGGGTATTTATCACGCAGTTTGTGTGGATATTCTTAACCGACTGTTTTTTTTACGTTTACCAACAACTGTTACTGTGAGAGTTCAAAATCCTATAAGATTGAACGATAATTCGGAACCACAACCAGATATAAGTTTGCTGCAAGGACAACCAAGTTTCTATCGGACTCAGCATCCTCAACCAGAAAATATATTTCTCATCATTGAAGTGTCAGATACAACAATTAAATATGACAGAGAAGTAAAAGTTCCTTTATATGCTGAGAATAATATTGTTGAAGTTTGGTTGGTAAATCTGACTGAAAAATGTCTGGAAGTTTACCGACAACCTACTGCGAATGGTTATGAAATTGTGCAGACTTTTAAGAGTGGTGAAATGATAGATATTCAAGCTTTCCCTAATGTGACTTTTACTGTTGATGAAATATTGGGAGATTAACAGAAATTTTCAGTTAGAATATTTAGAGTAAATATAATTTTTCAACCCATACAAATTCATAGGATTATTTTCAAGGAGTTAATAATGGCTGTAGAATTATTGCGACAACTATTTACTGTAGACCAGTATTATAAAATGCAAGATGCAGGAGTATTTACTGGAAATGAACGAGTAGAACTAATCAGAGGAGAAATTATCAAAATGTCCCCTATGGGTATTCGTCACCCCGCTTGTGTGAAACGTCTTAATGAACTTTTCTTTTTGCGTTTAGGAGAAACTGTTACTGTGGGAATTCAAGATCCTGTAAGATTGAATAATACTTCTGAACCACAACCAGATGTAAGTTTGCTGCAACGACGACCAGATTTTTATGAGACTCAACAACCTCAACCAGAAAATGTATTTCTCCTCATTGAAGTTTCAGATACAACTATTAAATATGACCGAGAAATAAAAGTTCCTTTATATGCTGAGAATAATATTGTTGAAGTTTGGTTGGTAAATCTGACTGAAAAATGTCTGGAAGTTTACCGACAACCTACTGCGAATGGTTATAAGATTGTGCAGACTTTTCAAAAGGGTGAAACAGTGACAATTCAAGCTTTGCCTCATGTAACTTTTACTGTTGATGAAATATTGGGAGATTAACAGAAACTTTCACCCTAATTATTAATTATTAATTGTTCATTGTTAACCTCTATCCCTAATTTGCTCTCTC
>NZ_CEZPJD010000867.1:2090-3217 GCF_983059655.1 Okeania sp. | reverse complement strand
GTTGAGTCTGTACCCTTAAATTTATTAAACCCTCGTGAAGGTACACCTTTAGGTGAATTGCCAAAGTTAGACCCCTACGATGCTTTGAAGGCGATCGCTATTTTCCGTCTGATTTTACCAGAGCAAATTATTCGCTACGCTGGTGGCCGGGAAGCTGTTATGGGAGAATTGCAAACCTTGGGCTTAAAGGCTGGTATTAATGCTATGTTAATTGGCCATTATCTGACTACTCTTGGTCAACCTCCAGAAACAGACCAAGCCATGCTTGAATCTTTAGGTCTCAAAGGTGGGGAAGCTCCTATTCCAAAAGCATTCAGCTATTAGCTGTCAGCTATCAGCAATAAGGCTAAGTTTATGTAGTAAGCTCTAATTTGACGTTAGTTAATAAATTGTTATCTAAAACCAAAAACAATAGCTGATGGCTGATGGCTGACGGCTGTTTGCGCAGCATTCCGTAGGAAATGCTTACAGAGGTGGTATAATAATTTTTTATATTTAAGAAATAATTGTTAATTGCCGTGACAATTACAGTTCAACTACTTTGGGCAATTACAGGTTTACTCTTGACAATTGCTGCAACATTTTTACCCGCCTCTTTTGCAAGTCCAACTTGGATTTGGGAACAACAAGAAGTTAAAACTTTTTCGTTAGGAGTAACTTACCAAGTTGGTGCTGTTTTGTTTGTCGGTTGTTTGGGTGGAAAAAATGCTGCTGTTATTTCTCAAATTGCTTATATATTTTTAGGTCTAACTTTATTGCCTGTCTTTAGTCAAGGTGGTGGTATAGGTTATTTGAGAGAACCTAGTTTTGGTTATTTATTGGGTTTTATTCCTGGGGCATGGATATGTGGAAATTTGGCTTTTCAAGCATATCCCAAGCTAGAATCATTAACTTTTAGTTGTTTATGCGGTTTGTTAAGTATTCATGCAACTGGATTAAGTTATCTAATTATTAGCAGTATTTTCGGCTGGAAAAAGGTAGAGTCATTATCTTTATTTGAAGCTATATATAGATATTCTATTTTTCCTTTACCAGGACAACTAGGAATTATATGTGCTGTAGCAGTTATGGCTTATTTACTGCGACGTTTACTATTTTATTAGAGATATCTAAATTATCAAATAGAA
>NZ_CEZPJD010000867.1:0-1990 GCF_983059655.1 Okeania sp. | reverse complement strand
AAAAAAAATCTTGCTAAACTGTAGAATAAATTAAAATAAATATAGATAGTAATTGTTGACCTTGAAATTACGTTTTCAGAAAAATTTTCTATTCTGGATAGCTGCTATTATTAGCATTGTATTAGACCACTTGACTAAATTTTGGGTGGTACAAAATTTTCAACTTGGAGAAAGTCTGGCTTTGTGGCCTGGTGTATTTCACTTTACCTATGTAACTAATACCGGAGCAGCTTTTAGTTTATTTAGCAATGGTGGGGTATATTGGCTGCGATGGTTGTCTTTAATAGTTAGTCTTGGCCTAATGGCTTGGGCTTTTTTTGGGCCGAGATTTGAGAAATGGGAACAAGTGGGCTATGGTTTAATTTTAGGAGGGGCACTGGGCAATGGTATCGATCGATTCATTTTGGGTTATGTTGTAGATTTTATACACTTTCGCCTCATAGATTTTCCCGTGTTCAATGTGGCAGATGTTTCGATTAATATTGGTATTGTTTGTTTACTCATTGCTACATTTTTTAGTGGAAGACCAAAACGTAGACCGCAATAGTAGAAGAAGTAAGAAGGAAGAAATTTTTCCTTCTCTCCTAGATAAGTAAAAATTTAGCGTTTGATATGTTAAATACAGTAATGGCGACTGCTATAAATTGACTTTTATACGATTAAATTCTCAAGGGCGCGATCGCTTCTAAAAGGTTTTCCCACTTCTAACTTCTGACTTATGACTTCGTTAAGATGGTCTCTAATTTGGTATATTAATTATTTAGTTATACTCAAATTCGGGAGCAGTGATTGTAGTGGTGAAAACAGGATTTTTAGTATTGGTCTTAATATTGGCTGCTTTAGGTATTTTGCCAATTCATATTGATTCAGCTCAAGCACAGGAAAATGCCGTAAACTATACTCTCACAGATTTAAACTATCGAGATTTTTCTAATAAAGATTTGCAAGGTACTTCCTTTGCCGGTGCAGAAATGCGGGGTGCAAATTTTCAAGGGGCAAATATGCAGCGAACAATTATTACTAAGGGAGATTTTTTTCGGGCAAACTTAAGTGAAGCAGATTTTACTGATACTTTTGCAGATCGAGTCACTTTCGATCAAACTGACTTAACTAATGCTATTTTCACAGATGCTATGTTGAGTGGTAGCACCTTCGGTAATGCGGTAGTGACAGGGGCAGATTTTTCTGAAGCAATAGTAGACCGCTATCAGGTAAAATTAATGTGTAAAAATGCTTCAGGAATTAATCCTATTACAGGAGTAGCAACCCGTGATAGTTTGGGCTGTACTCCTAAACTTTAAGGAATGAGCAATTGAGGTTCTTTTAGTTATTGTATGATGAGAGGAGTCAGGAGTCAGTAGGAAGAAAGGATGAGAGTTGGAATTATCTGGGGATAAGTAGGCATTTTATGTCTGCATTGCATGGAAGTAGAAAGTGCGATAACTGTATAACCGGATTTTATATAATAAACATCTCCAATAATAAAAAATAAAATCAATTATCGTAGATAAATTATCAATTATTTCCCTCTACTCTTTACTCCCTCTTTTCCGGAGATATCTAATTTTTTTTCTACCAATCAATAAATAGGTTTTCATTTCACCCTTGCCTTTAACTACTATCGCACCACGTTCCTGAAAAATATACTGATTATGTAAAAGATCGTAAGTTTTTGTAGAAACTTGAATCGTACCGGGAATTCCATGAGATTCCATACGACTAGCAGTATTTACTGCGTCACCCCAGAGGTCATAAATATACTTTTTCGTGCCAATTACCCCAGCAACAACAGGTCCGGTGTTAATGCCAATGCGGATACAGAGTTCAAAATTATGCTGTAAATTAAATTTGCTGATTTCTTGCTGCATGTCAAGAGCCATCTCTGCTGCAGCTTCGGCGTGGTCTGCTCGTGGAATAGGTAGACCACTAGCAACCATATAACCCACATTCCGCACTTCAAAATGTAGTATACAAATAGAATGAGAGAGGG
>NZ_CEZPJD010000866.1:0-3227 GCF_983059655.1 Okeania sp. | reverse complement strand
GGGAGGAATAATTAATAATTTAGAGCAGAGGAAACAGGGAGGAATAATTGATAATTTATGGATAATAATTGATTTTACTTTTGATTTTTGGAGATGTCTTTAAAGAAAGTTAAAAATTAGAAATAAGTAGAGACATTCTATGCAACGTCCGTCCGCAGGTTGAAGTAAAAACATCAATAATTAACAAGCTGTATTATTATGAGATTTATTAATCCTAAAACAGATTATGCCTTCAAAAAAATATTTAGCTCTGCTGAGAGTAAAGATATTCTGATTAGTTTTCTGAATGCACTGCTCTATAAAGGTCAAAATACTATCCATGACTTGGAATTTAGTAATACTTATGAAGCAGGAGCGATGGCTATTCTCAAAGATTCATTTTTAGATGTGAAGGCAACTCTTGATAATGGTTCTATAGTCATCATTGAAATGCAGGTATTAAATATAGAAGGTTTCAATAAACAAATTCCTTACTATGCAGCTAAAGTTTATGTTAATCAACTCAAGCGAGGGGAAATTTATACTGATTTACAACCTGTAATTTCTCTAACTATTACTGATTTTAAGATGTTTAAGAAAACTGAAAAAATTATAAACCGCTTTGTATTTAAAGAATGGGATGACTCTTTTCTTTACCCAGATAGTGAATTAGAAATGTTTTTTGTAGAGTTACCTAAGTTTAAAAAAAACTTGGAAGATTTAGAAAGTATTACAGATAAATGGCTTTACTTTCTGAAACATACTGAGAGATTGGAAGTAGTACCAGAATCAATGGGAATAGTTCCTGAAATTAATCATGCTTTTACTATTGCTGATGAGACTAATTTAAGCCCTGAAGAATTAGAAAGATTGGAAAGCCAAGAGCGATTTATTCTTGACCGAAAAGGAGCAATTGCTTTTAGTCGTAACGAAGGCCGTGAAGAAGGTAAAAGGGAAGGCCGTGAAGAAGGTAAAAGGGAAGGTCGTGAAGAAGGTAAAAGGGAATTAATTCTAAGTTTAATAGAGCGTTTATTAGGCACAATTGATGCTAAGACAAAAGAACGCTTTAATCAATTATCAAATAGGGAATTAGAAGAATTAATTCAGACAATGTTAGAATTCAAAAATATATCTGATTTAGTCGCTTGGTTAGATCAAACTAGAGATGAATAATGACACAAATAGTTCAACAACTAATAATTAATAATTAACAAGTAAAGTAAGGGCGTTTTGCTTCGCAATATATAATACCAATTTGAAAAAAGAATAATACAAAAAGGTAGACATTGATCGGATATGCTTAAAAATAGCTGCTCCAGTTGATTTGAGATAGTTATCTCTATCTTATTTCCCTTTTTTTCAAAATTTCCCCCTTTTTCCTTCTTCCCTCTTCCTTATTTTGTAGAGACGTTGCATGCAACGTCCCTACCATTTGTAACAAACATTTATCAAATTGGTATAAAGCGGAAGCTTTGCGTTAGTAAATGGCCATCCACCTTTACTGCTCTTATGATTCGTAATATTCTTTTTTCAAATTGATATAGCGCTACGCCCTAGGGAATAGGGAATAGGGAAGAGTAAACTGTCAAAGGGTTTTCGGTGCGGAATCTATCAGGAAACAGGATTTAGAAATGTCCTAACCTTAATGCGTAGCGCTATATAATTTCAAATTTTTCTGAAAAACGTGGTACATACTGTTTTATAAATAATTACCCAATAATAACCATGAAAATATTAGTAGCTAGCCACACCTATATTGTTGACTTAAACAGGGAAAAGTTACGCGCTTTAGCTCAACTTGAACCGGGTATAGAAGTTACGGTTGTTGTTCCTAAACGTTGGAATCCTAAAGGAGTACAAAGTCAAATAGTTGAAACCCAATTTATTGATGAGGGTTCCTTTCAAGTAGTACCAATTTCTAATTACAGTGAAAATAATCAAGCTTTACTGACTTTTGGTCCTGATTTAATTAGTTTGCTACGAAAATTCAAGCCCGATATTGTTCAAGTAGAACAGGGTTCTAAAGCTTTAACTTACGCTCAATTTATTACTTTTAATAAACTTTTAGGACTCAAAGCTAAAAATCTATTTTTTACTTGGTGGAATTTACCTTATACTCTCAAGTTTCCCATTTCTTTACTAGAATTTTATAATCTTAAAAATACTGATGGAATTGTTGCTGGAAATAAGGATGGAGAAGATATTTTAAGAGAACGAGGCTACAAAGGGCCGATTAAAGTTATGCCTCAATTGGGAGTAGATGAAAGTTTGTTTAAACCAGAACCACAGGTAGAATTAAAAGATAGTTTGGGAATTAAACTTGATGATTTTGTGGTGGGTTTTGTGGGTCGTTTTGTTGAGGAAAAGGGATTATTCACATTAACAGAAGCTTTAGCAGGTTTACAAGAAAAACCTTGGAAATGGTTATTATTAGGAAGGGGTGAGTTACAATCGACTTTATTAGAAAAAGCAGCAGAATTAGGAATTAAAGATAGGTTGATTTTAGTAGAAAGTGTTCCTCACGACCATGTACAAAAGTATATTAATTTGATGAATACTTTAGTATTACCATCAGAAACTACTTATAAGTTTAAAACTTTAACTTCTGTGGGGTGGAAAGAACAATTTGGTCATGTTTTAATTGAAGCAATGGCTTGTCGAGTACCTGTAATAGGTTCTGATTCTGGAGAAATTCCTCATGTAATTGGGGATACTGGTTTGGTATTTCCAGAAGGAAATGTTGAAGAATTGAGAAATTGTTTAATGCAGTTGATGGAGCAAAAAGAATTAGCTGAGGAATTAGGGAAAAAGGGTTATGAAAAAGCAATGAATCAGTATACAAATCAAGCTTTGGCTAGGCAGTTATTTGATTTTTATCAGGAGTTGATGTAATATCAAGTCAAATTTTAAGTAGGGCTTGCTGATTAAATATCAAAGCATTTACTGATATTGATTTTAGCCTTTTTAGGTATTGAAAAAGTACCTGGTTTTGAGCTATTAGAGCTCAAAAAGGAGCATATTTTGGGCCAGATAGGGGAAGAACAATCTTGGGACGATTCTTCTGACTACCTCTTCTATAATTCCCATTCCTCCTGACTTCCTCCTGATTTCTGGATTCTGGATTCTGGCTCCTACCCTTACCACTCATACTTTTGAGCGCAAACCCTAAGTATTCAGCCGTCACCTATCAGCTACTAATCTTGGAGAAGGTCATTTCAGTTATCAGTTATCAGTTATCAGTTATCAGT
>NZ_CEZPJD010000865.1:0-3241 GCF_983059655.1 Okeania sp. | reverse complement strand
TTACCGTCAAAGTCATTTATGATTTAGAATAGGACATTTTACCAAAAGACAATATCCCTAGAAGTTCATTGAAAGGTGTGTCGAAAATTTTATGACAGATAATATATCATCTCAAAGAACCAATAACTCTGATGGGACTAACTTCCAGAGCGCCGAATGCCAGGAAAATGCTCGACAGGACGATATTGACCAAAATATTTGTCAGGAATCTCTTGGTGTTTGTATCAAATCTCTGGGGCTATGTCAAATTCAGCGACATATTTTTATTTGTGCTGACCAAACCAAGCCTAAATGTTGCTCAACAGAGACTGGTTTAGAGGCATGGAATTATCTCAAAAAACGGCTCCAAGAGTTAAAACTCGACCGGGTTAATACTGACTTACCTGGCTGTATATTTCGTACTAAAGCTAACTGTTTACGAGTTTGTTGTCAAGGTCCAATCATGGTTGTTTATCCTGAAGGAGTATGGTATCATTCCGCAACTCCTCCTGTAATTGAAAGAATTATTCAAGAGCATATAATGGGCGATCGAGTTGTAGAGGAATATGTTTTTCTCACTCATCCTTTGCCAGAATCAATGATTATTTCATCAAATAGCCTCAGTTGATTCACTAACTGATACTCATAAATTGTGGACATTTACTTGACTGGGAAACTCAAAAGTTCAAAGTTAACAATTAGTAACTAATAGTTATCAATATAAATTCTGATAATATTAGTCACCAATACTGTCAAATTTTCATATATTATTAAAAGTAGTGGAAGTTATTTTTCACAATACAAAACTATTATCTAGTTATACTTATATATCTATATCTAACTAAATAGTGTAGAAGTATTGATTGAGTCTAAAATCTATAATCAAAAATAGACAGGGGCATGATTTCTTTAGATCCCTAGATGCAGTCCCAGCCCTTTGGGTAAGGATATATATTAATTTAAAAGAAAGTAGCAAACTCGCCCTACTTCTTTAATCTTTTATGAAAGATGTGGTTTATACCTATCTTTGAAGTTAACGTTTGCGGGAATTAAACAAAGTGAGTTCTTCATTATGAAGGAAATTAATACTACAGAGCAAAGACGGTTAATGTTGGTTGATGATGACCCTAATTTAATTTTATTAGTCAAGGATTATTTAGAATTTCGTGGGTATCAGGTAACAACAGCAGAAAATGGCCGAGAAGCACTAGAAAAGCTGGAAAATGAAATTCCTGAGCTAATTATATGTGATGTGATGATGCCAGAAATGGATGGCTATACCCTTGTGCAACACATCAGAGAAAATCCAGCTACAGAATGGGTTCCAGTTCTATTTCTATCTGCTAAAGGTCAAAGTCAAGACCGAGTCAAAGGTTTGAATACTGGAGCTGATGTCTACATTGTCAAACCATTTGAGCCAGAAGAACTCGTAGCTCAAGTAGAATCTTCCCTGAAGCAAGCTTCTCGCCTAATTAAACATCAAAATTCTGGCGTGGCTAGTAATGGGCCAAAAATTAAGGTGCGCCGAAACGTAGAGTTAACTCCCACAGAATTAAAGGTAGTCCAACTTGTCGCCCAGGGAATGGCAAATCGTGACATTGCACAAATGATGGAAGTTAGTCAAAGAACTATTGAGAGTCATGTGAGTAATATGCTTGGTAAAACTGGTCTACACAATCGGACAGAATTAGCTCGTTGGGCAATAGAAAGTAAAAAAGCTTAGGTATGATTACTCAAGAATTGATCGGGGTGTAAATTAAAGAGAGCGAAAACTTCTCTAAAGTTAATCAAGCTTCCTCATAACTATACCTATAAAACTAAAATGAGTAAGTTTTTTCAGTTGTCTATCCATTGAGTCGTTATCAGCTACAATTAAGGTATGAAGCTAGTTGAACGTCATGATTATCAGCAAATCAGTGGTCAGAAATTGACCACAAAGCTTTTTTATCAAAAAATCTGTTCAATTTAGCCAATTACCATCCAGCACCAATATTTCTTTGAAAACAAAAAGAAACTCAGCTTGAATCAACTAATAGGAATAAAATTAATAATTACAGAAGAATCTTATACATCTCAATCAAGTTTTTTAGATGGGGATGATTTGCTTAAATATAGAAATAAAAAACTGAATTTTAGTGGAAAAAGAGTAATTAAGAGGGTTGTATAAAACCAGAGAAAATAAATTATTAAATGCTGATATAAATGGGTCATTTAATATAATTAAAAAAGTAATCCCTGATGTCTTTGACCAAGGAATAAAGGGTTTGCCATTTAACCCTGTAGTGCTTGACCCACTACAAATGACTAGACCTTCAGACTTTCTCATTCAGTTTGAGTAAGTTTCGTTGAACGGTAAGTCTTTATCTTTAATATATTTTGTATATTTGAGGGCTGTAATTTTGTACTGCCCGTGTTTTTATATATTCTGATTTTTGTATACATAGTTTTTATTAAGTCAATTGTTTTTGATTTGATTGAATTACTAGAATATTGGACTAATCAAATCTTAAAGGTATGGCCTTAATAAAAAATTATTGTCTTATGTGAAGATCTAGAAGGGGATCGATTAATTTAATAAGCATAAAAAGTATTTTTTTACAGAAAAAAGACTAAAATAGATAGTATATAACTACTAAAATTATTAAAGTTATGAGTAGAGAAAAATATTACCGGCTTATGATATAAGGGTGATTTTTTGCAGTTTAAATCTGAAAATATGCAAGTAACAAATTTAGTTTATCTAAATTAAAAATAATGTAAGTATTTCCTGCGGAATGCTGCGCAAACAGCGGTCAGCTATTAGCTAGCCTCCTATTGGGATGGAACTGCTTTATCAGCCATTAATTTTGGGGAAGGTCTTTCAGTTATCGGTTAGCTTCCTAACGGAGAAGCTTAGCTAACAATACCTCTGTAATAAGGAGGCTTGAGATAACTAATATTCTATTTTCTCTTGGTCGATTATATGGCGAGGTCTCCTCGTCATTCTACCCTGTAGGAAGCTATGCTAACAAGCACTTTTTATCCCCTTAAAAGGGGAGGCTTTAGACCAGAATTTTTCGGTAAAAACAACTGAAAAATCAAGAAATAATAATAAAGTTACTACCAAAGTCACTTTCCCAAACCTTAAAAGTAATTATTCATTACTAATAACTGTTTGCATAGCAGTCCGCAAGAAATGCTGACAAAATCACTGCATTAATAATAAGAATATTACTAAAGTAATAGATTTAGACTGAATTATCTAAAATCAATATTAAATTTA
>NZ_CEZPJD010000864.1:2128-3243 GCF_983059655.1 Okeania sp. | reverse complement strand
GGTAAGTTTTAGATCGAAACCCAGATTATTACACCGATACAAATCATTAAGAGCAAACTATAAAAAGTTTTGTGTAATCTTTTGAGAAGTGGCTGAACTTGATAGTTAACTATTAACTTATCCTTTGTAATTTCCTCTGATGTTTTCAGCCATGTTTGTCCATCATACCAACCAGACTCTTCATAAAAAACAGTGGTACTAGCAAGACGCGATCGTACATAATTCCAACCTAAATAGATTCGCAATAATACCAAAGTTAGAATAAAGCTTGCACCCGCAGACCCACTCAGTAAAAACTCTATCGGATATTTCTCTGGAAAAAAACTTGCTGCTGCTACTGGGCCTGATACTAACCAACTCCAGAGCCAAACCCAGACTAACTTCTTGATATACTGAGGTATTTCTAATGTTACCCAACAAAATAACCAGGAATTTTTGAGTTCTTCGTATTCGTTGACTGGTTGTTGTTCTGGTGGCACTGGAGATCGAGATATTATCTGTCTAGTCATAAATCAATTTTTCCTCACTTAATATTTTATTTATGCCAATCAAATAAGTAGTTCATATTGACAGCTTGCTCCTAATTGAGCAATGATAAAATATCTACTTTTTCTGCATGACTCCAAAATGCTTCTAAATTGTAGAACTCTCGTTCTTCGGGCTTCAATATGTGGACTATAACATCACCATAATCCATTAATATCCAAGAACTTTCGCTTTGGCCTTCTACTCCTAGAGGATAAAGTTCTCTATCTTGTTCCACCTTTTGGGCGATCGCCTGAAATATAGCTCTTACTTGAACATTAGAATAACCTGTGATAATTATGAAGTAGTCTGCTAAATAAGAGACCTCTGTTACTTTAATTACAACAATGTTATCTCCCTTGCGATCTAATGCTGCATTAACTATTGTCGATGTCAATTCTAAGGTTTGATCGGGTTCTGAATTTGCCTGATTTAATTCGGTTGACAAGGACTGAATATGAGGGTAATTCGACATCAAATTATCTGTTTCCTTTTCCTGATTTTTATTGTTTGCTATTGACTAAATTTTGAGCCTTTGTGCTATTCATCATCATTGTTGATTTTATTGCTGCTTCATTTTTTGTTCATTC
>NZ_CEZPJD010000864.1:0-2028 GCF_983059655.1 Okeania sp. | reverse complement strand
TGGTAGATATTTTCCTTACTAAATTGTGCATCAATACTGCCAGTTGAGCTTTTTCCTGATTTATGGCATAATGCTATGCTAGTCTCTGTACTATTTTTTATACTCTCAAGAATATGTTTGATCCTAGAGACTCGAACATGAACTGAAAACCATGTGAATAGCTTGCTTTGCAGTTTAAGTAAATCTAATTCTGATGATTTTGGTATTGAAAATTCTTCATGTTTCATAAAAATGATTTTGACTTCGCACTGATGATTTTGATAAAAGTTTGTGATTTTATCAAGTTATAAACTTATCCAACTATTTACCGAATAGACAACAAAAGGAGGGGATAAAAAATTATAATGTTTCGGCAGGTTCTAGTATTTGTTTTTGGTAAAATTATCAAAATCAACCGACCTATCAACCCTCAGCTATCCAAAATCGACAAGTTATAACTTTTTAGAATAAAGATTTACTTTATTTACTAGTTTGCTATCTTAAAATAGCTTAATTATACAGAGTTAAAAGTTATAAAAATTTAACTGTGACATTTTTCCAACTAATCATAATAAAAATTTTATGATTGTCAAGTATTGCTTTCTAGACTAAATTACATATACATATATATATACTAGCGAGCATTAATACTTGATTTTGCTAGAATAATCTCAATTAATAGTTAAGAATTTCTTAACAGATTCGTATTAACCGCAAGTCTGAAACACAGAAATATGCAGTCCTCAGAGCCTTCAGCCCCAATATCACAATCTGAGGAGGTAGATACTCAGTTAGCCTCCTTGCAAACCAAGTTTGTAGTTGAATTCTGGGGTGTACGAGGTAGTATACCTACCCCTGGTAGTAGTACAGTTCGCTATGGTGGTAATACCTCCTGTGTAGAAATGCGCTTAGGGGAAAAGCGTTTGATTTTTGATGGAGGTACAGGTTTAAGAGTATTGGGTTTAAACCTAATGAAACAAATGCCAGTGGAAGCTCATATATTCTTTAGTCATACTCACTGGGACCATATTCAAGGATTCCCATTTTTTGTTCCTGCATTTGTGCCAACCAATAAGTTTCACATACATGGGGCCATAGCACCTGATGGAACTACAATTAAGGAATGTTTATCCGATCAAATGGTCAACCCTAACTTTCCTATTCCTTTACAGGTAATGGCTTCTGAGATGAAGTTTTATGACTTTAGCACTGGAGATGTAGTTAGGATTGATGATATTGAGATTGAAACAGCTCCCCTCAATCATCCGAATTTTGCCATTGGATATAGAATTTGTTGGCAGGGTAAAACAGTAGTTTATTGTCCAGATACAGAGCATTATGAAGATCGTTTTGATGAAAATGTACTTCATCTAGCTCGTAAAGCTGATTTACTTATTTATGATGCTACCTACACAAATGAAGAATACTATGATCCTGAATCTCCTAAAATTGGTTGGGGACATTCTACTTGGCAAGTAGGTGTGGAAATAGCAAAAAAAGCGGGAGTCAAACAAATAGTTATGTTTCAACATGACCCTTCTCATCATGACAATTTATTGGATGAAGTTCAAGTTGCTCTCCAGTCAGTATTTCCCAATGGGTTAGTAGCAAAAGAGGGTATGACAATTCCAATTCTTTAAAGAAACAAAAAATAATGAAGTACTAACACTAGAGATTATATTCATGCCAATATCTAATCTCATAAATAAAGGTAGACGACGACCATCTCTTTTTTTACTTCTACTACTGATATTTTTATGGAGTGCAAGTTGTGGTTTGGTTATGGCAAAAGTTTCTACTGCAACAAATATTTTACATGAGCCTCAACTAATGAGTAATGTTGATGTAGTTCCCAAACGTCACCAATTAGGACTGTCGTTATACTTGAAGAATTGTGCTACTTGTCATATTCCAGTACCACCTCAAGTCCTTCCCACAGAAAGTTGGAAAATAATTCTAGAGGATTCTCAACACTACGGTATACAAATTCCTACCCTTATAGATCCACCTCGTCAACTTATTTGGAATTACCTACAAGTATCTTCTCGT
>NZ_CEZPJD010000863.1:0-3259 GCF_983059655.1 Okeania sp. | reverse complement strand
GTTCATATTACTCGTCCTCGACCTACTTTTTTAGGACCTTTTGAGGGAATTAGTTGAAATAGCGGTCAGCAGTCAGCGGTCAGCGGTCAGCAAATAATGAATAATTCCTTCTCAGGTTGAAGGAGTATATTGTAGTAGTAACTTTTAGTTCTCCTTGAAAACTAATTTCTTCTTCCAAGATAATGAGATAATAAATTAATAGCTGATAGCTGATAGCTGACGGCTTTTGAAATAAGGAAGAAGTCAAAGAAACTTTATTTAGTTCAAGTTTTCTAGATTAATTTTTTGATTAGTTTTAATTAGGAGAAAAAAAATGGTTCTTTATCTTGACTCAGCAATAGTAACAGAAGCCAGAGTTGCTAGTAAATTTGGTTGGATATCTGGCGTGACAACTAACCCTACTTTGTTGGTAAAAAGCGATCTGTCTCCAGAAGCTACATTAAAGGAACTTTCAGAAATTGTTTCTGGAGAATTATATTACCAACTTACTGCTACTAATTTTGATGACATGATGGCAGAAGCGAAAACTGCATCGAAATTAATTGGTCATAAAATAGTTCTGAAAATTCCGGCAACTGCCATTGGTTTTCAAGTGCTATCTTATCTGTCTCGAGACATTAGTTGTTCTGTAACTGGAATATATCATCCTGCTCAAGCGGTAGTAGCTGTAGAAGGAGGTGCTAAATATGCGATCGCCTATGTTAACCGGGCAACAAGACTATTGGGAGATGGTTTAAAATTGGTGCGAGAAATGGCTGAGGTAGTGCAGGGTAGCGGTACAGAAATTTTAGCAGCAAGTATAAAATCTCCTGATGAGGCTGTGGCTACTTTATTGGCAGGTGCTAATCATCTGACATTACCATTTCCTGTTTTGCAGGCAATGACTACCCAGGAATTATCAGAACAAACTTTTAAAGAGTTTAATGAAAAAGGTAAGGGAATTATGTATTAACTAAGCCATCAGCTATCAGCTATCAGCTATCAGCTAAAATCGGCGGGTTGAGTCCCCCACGCTGATTTGAAAAATTAGTGGTGTGCGTTAATGAGGGAGTCAGCCATAATATGCCTTGAGAGCTGACCGCTATTTCAAATTAAACTCTTAATTTTTGATTCTATCAAACAGGAAGTCGTGTTATGGAAAGAATAGATTACTCTCAACTTATCCAAGATATTCTCACCCAACATTCAGTCAATCATGGAAAAAATAACACAGAAATTCAACTTATTTTTGACACCAAACGCCATCATTACCAAGTATTAAATATTGGCTGGAAAGAACAAAAAAGAATTTATGGTGTGATTATTCATGTTGACTTAATAAATAATAAAATTTGGATTCAAAGAGATGGAACAGAAATCGGAATTGCTAATCAGTTAATAACTGCTGGGGTTCCTAAAAAAGATATTGTCTTAGGATTTCATGCTCCATATAAACGTAGTTTAACTGAATTTGCCGTTAGTTAGTAATGATTAATTTAGGTATCGTGATTTGTATATGCAGGATGTTTTTCTTTAAGCTAAATATTTTTTATCAGATTGAATTGTAGTGAAATTTAAAGTCTTTCTAACCATTTTTCTAATGCCATATCAATTAATGAGTCTAGAGATTTATAGGGATTAAAATCTACTTGTAATGATTCTAAAGATTTATTAGGAATAAGTTGTGATTTATATTCTATTCCTGTCTTTTTTTTAAATATCTCTCTCTGAACATTAATAAATTCTGCATCTTCATAAGTAATCGGTTTTTTTTCTATTCCTGCACTTTGAATTCTCCTAATTGCTGTTAGATATTTTCTGGCTGTATTTTGTACAACTGGTAAAGTGTAATGATACATTTGACCCTTGTCATTATAATACCGAATGTATGATGATCCTCTTCTTTTACCTTGATTTCTACCTTGAATTGCTTCTAGTAACTTTTGCATACTCCTTTTATGCTTATTTATTTCTGTTCCTACTCCACTTGAAACATAACCTTCAATTAAAGCTTTATCTTGCCAATCTGTCCAAATTCTAGCTCTGCCAATTCTTGAACTTTCACCACTCTTATATGGTATCCAAAGAAATAATATTAGTTCACGTTTATCCAATAAAATTTCTGCACATAATTTATTTGTTTTACCACTACCATTTCCATATTTAATGCTGCTAGTAGAGGGAAATTCTTGGATTCTAGTATCAAATTTAAGAATTTTCCGCCTAACTTCTAATATATGTTGCTGTTGACTAAGCTCAAAATTACTCAAAAGTCTCAAAAATTCTTCAGGTGGATCTGGTAAATCTAAATCGTTTTCTAATTCTTTATATGGAATAATTGTCTTTGAAATCTTCCCATTATCGACATCTTTCAAACTGATATAAAACTTATCCTCATTTTCAATCACAGAAAACTCTAGAAACTGAAAATCAAGAGTATGATATTTTCTATCTGTAAAATTATCTCGATGAAAATTAGGAGTAATTGCTATTAATCTTACAGGTTGCTGATAATCAACTTTGTCACTAAAAGGTTGCTCATCCAACAAAGCATCATAATAACGAGTCAACTGTTGAACTATTCCCCTATCCTCAACATTTTTTAATTCTAAAATTACTAACTTTTTATTACTATCGACTGCCAAAATATCACATCTTTGATTATTAACAATATATTGTCTATCTAAGACATTTAAATCTAGTAATTTTTCCAAATTTTCATAAAGAAAATCCTCTAAAATTTCTTCACTGACAAATTCCCAACCAGAACCTGTTTTGATTAAAGATGCGTTGGTTAACATATTTAATTGAATCTAAAATTTTGAGGTAATCTTAGCATAATTTAGTTAACAATAGCAGTGATACTTATCACAAAAAAATTCCATTACTAAGTCTATTAAATTTCCCAGTATTAGTAGATGGCTCTATATTTCTGAGAATATAGCTATAAATTAACTGAATACTGACAATAATAGCTGTTTGCGCAGCATTGCACAGGAAATGCTTACAAAGCAATGGTCTAATATCGTTCTAATTTTCTTTCTGATAATGCAATATTCCCCATTGAATTAAGTCACTTTTACCCATTTCACAACAATCCAATAAACGTTGCTTTTTTTTATTAAAAAACTCTTGACTCCATAGCTGTTCTTTAGCTTGAATTTTTCCCATTTTTTGCAACAATTGTAAGTAATTCAGAGGAATATTATCTGTTAATTCAATAACTTGAACTTCAGACATTCCAATTTCCTTGGCAACTTTTCTATACTCGTCTATATGC
>NZ_CEZPJD010000862.1:0-3259 GCF_983059655.1 Okeania sp. | reverse complement strand
TGAAAATTATCAAAATTTAATAGAAACTTTTAAAGAGGCGACAGAAAAAGAACGTAAAAAACGCCCTAAACTTGATGTTTTGAGAAAGGTTATTGCAAATTTTTTAGAAATATTATCTGAAACAAAAAATATAGTATTTAGGATAACTCCTGGACTTAGAGAAAAAGTAGATAAAAGCAATAATTATCAAGGACAAGGTTTAAGAGTAAAAAAATATATTGAATCAGAATTAAAAGCTAATTCAGGAGTTTTATATATTAAAAAACATACTCAAAAGAATCGGAAGCAAGAAAAAGATAATCGGCTGAATGTAGAAATTTTCATAGAAACTTTAGCTAAAATTTACCAAGGTTTTATTGAGTTAGATGAATCTAATTACATTGTTATTTATAACGAACAATCCTTTGTTAATCCTCAAATACAAGAAAGAATTCTTGACAATGGAGTAGAAATAAAAATTGAGCCAATCGTTGAAATAGATTCTAATTTAAGACGAAAAAGTGATTTAACTGATTTAATATATCAAATTTGGGAGAAAGAAGAAGAAGTTAAAAATGAAATAGAAAATAATCAAGCATTAGCAGCAACATTTGAACAATGGCAATCTGTAATTGATATTGAAAAAGAGATTCTTCAAGAGCAAAAATCCACTTTTCAATATCAACAAAAATTATATGAACAGCAAAGACAAATTGTAATTTTAACTTTAAGAAAACCTATCTCTGTTGAAGATTTAGAAAAAATTATATCTCCTCCATTACCCGTAACTATTTCCACCACAAAACAGTCATCTTCTAGTCGAAAAAAATCAAAGCAGTTCCCTATTGGAGATATTATTGATGGGGAAAAATCTAGAAATGGAGAGT
The DNA here is from genome assembly GCF_983059655.1 of Okeania sp. NCBI lineage: Bacteria > Bacillati > Cyanobacteriota > Cyanophyceae > Oscillatoriales > Microcoleaceae > Okeania > Okeania sp. The sequence goes on along the minus strand of NZ_CEZPJD010000862.1, from coordinate 2,393 downwards.
TAATTGAAAAACTACATATCAGTATAGGAGATTTTTGCCCTGATGAAATTATTCAGTCTATATCAGATACAGGAAAAATCGAAACCAATTTACAAGACCAAGAATCTGAAATTGAAAAAAGACGTAAAGCTTTAAGAGAAATTAGATATGGTGATTCAGAAAATCCAGAATTATGTCAAGTTATAGTTAATCCTTCTAATGTTAAGTTAATTGAGCCTATATTAATTAGGCAATTTTTTAATCAACAACTAGATGAGTCACAACAAAAAGCTGTATGTAAAGCTTTAGCTACTGAGGAAATATTCTTAATTCAAGGACCTCCAGGAACTGGAAAAACTTCTGTGATTACAGAAATTATTCGGCAAATTATCAAACAATATCCTAATGATAAAATTTTGATTTCTTCTCAGTCTAATGTGGCAGTAGATAATGTTTTGACAATAATTTCTGGTGTGGAAAGTCAAGAAATTCAGTGTATTAGAATTGGTAGAGAAGAAAAAATAGAAGAAAGTGCTAAACAGTTTGAAGTGGGGAAAGCTATTATTAACTGGCAAAAATCTATTAGTGAAAAATCTGTTGCTTATTGGCAGGAATATCAGGAGAAAAATGAGCAAATTTTATCAGGGGTGAAAAAGATTTCTGAACTAGAAGAGATTAAAGATAAAAATCAAGAGTTGAAAAGTTTGGCTGCAAAATTAACAAAAATAATTGCTAGACTTAATTCTGAATTGGTTATTGAACCAGAAAATTTAGCATCTATAGATTTTTCTGATATTGCTTTAGAGCTAATTTATGAAAAGCTAGAGTTGGAACGAAAAATATTGGAATCTATAGAAAAATATAGTGATAAGTTTGGCATAGAATATCCAGAGCAAAAACAACTTTCAATTTGGATTAATCAAGAGTCAAAAATCTTGGAAAATCTCCTGGGTGATAATCAAGAAAATTATCAGAATTTCATCAATTTACAGAAGTTAAATAAAGAATGGAATGAAAAATTGCAGAGAAAACAACAAGATTTGATGTCTATATTTCTAGATGAAATAAATGTTGTAGGGGCAACTTGTTTAGGAGTAGCAAGATTTAAAGATCGTAATTTTGACTGGGTAATAATTGATGAAGCTGCTCGCTCGACTGCACCGGAAAGTTTTGTGCCAATGTCGAAAGGTAAGAAAATTATTTTAGTGGGAGACCATCAACAGTTACCGCCAATTATTGATAGAGAAGTTCAGGAAAAAGCGTGGAATGAACAACAGATTGAAAAGAAAATTCTGGAGATAAGTTTGTTTGAGTATCTTTATGAAAAATTGCCAGATAATAATAAGATAACTCTAACTAATCAATATAGAATGCACCCAGATATTGGTAACTTAGTCAGCGAATTATTCTACGAAAGTAAGGTGAAAAGCCAATTTGTTAATCTTGAGAAAAAACAACATGGTTTGACAGAATTTAAGATCAGTATTTATTGGATATCTACTAGCGATGTTTCAAAAGAAAAATCTCAAGAAAAACGAATAGGAAAAAGTTTTAGTAATGCTTATGAGGCTAAAGTTATTAGGGGAGTTTTGGTAAAAATTCAAGAAAATTGTGAGTTGAATAATTTATCAAAAGAGGTCGGTGTTATTTCTGCTTATCGTTCACAAATTGGTATCTTGGAATCGACTATTGCTCCTAATAATAAGCAGTTGTGGAAAAATATAGATATTGTTATTCATACAGTTGATGCTTTTCAAGGTGGAGAAAAGGATATTATTATTTATGATTTAGTTAGGAGTAATTCTGAGAAAATATTAGGCTTTACTTCCGACTATCGCAGATTAAATGTGGCTTTATCTCGTGCTAGACAGTTATTAATTATTGTAGGCAATGATAATATGGCTTATGAAGGAAAGACTCCTCGTAATATTCCTAATCAGTTTAAAGATTTAATTGAATATATTGATAGTAGTAAAGTTTGCTCTCGACTTGAGTCTGGTAAATTTATTTGATAAGACTTTTATGAGGTATTTTTCTGTTAAGGAGGAATTTATAGAAAGATTTGATGCGGAAGTTATGCGCTTGAGAAAATGAGAATTTGAGGTGTTTTTCTATTGAGGAGGAATTTATAGAAAGATTTGATGCGGAAGTTATGCGCTTCACAAAATGAGAATTTGAGGTGTTTTTTATGGAGAAGGAATTTATAGAAAGATTTGATGCGGAAGTTATGCGCTTCACAAAATGAGAATTTGAGGTGTTTTCTATGGAGAAGGAATTATGGAAATATTTGATGCGGAAGTTATGCGCTTCACAAAATGAGAATTTGAGGTGTTTTCTATGGAGAAGGAATTATGGAAATATTTGATGCGGAAGTTATGCGCTTCACAAAATGAGAATTTGAGGTGTTTTTTATG
>NZ_CEZPJD010000861.1:0-3259 GCF_983059655.1 Okeania sp. | reverse complement strand
CTAATTCTATGTTCTTGAAAATTATTCTTTTTATAAACTTATGTTGACTTATATTAAGAATTTTATGAGATGTTTAAGACAAGAGCAAACTCCACAACTAAATACATCAAACAGCTAGTGTGGAAGAAGAAGAAAAATTAGTGTTTGTTTACCGAAAAAATGGGTCTAAAGCCTCGCCCTTCTAGGGCGACTTTCTCTGCATCAATATTTTTTTTCAAATAATTGTTTTATCTGGAAAAGTATATGATAAAATGATACCATAGAAACAAAAATATCGCAATGTTAGTAAGAGAGGCCAAGTTATTAAACGGGACATCAAATCAATATAAATCCTTGGATGAAGCTATCAGGACAGCACAGTTTATTAGAAATAAAGCTGTGAGATATTGGATAGATAACCAAGGAGTAAATAAGTCACGTTTATACAAACTGAGCAAAGAGTTAGCTAGTGAGTTTGCCTTTGTCAATCAATTAAATTCATCAGCTAGGCAAGCCTCAGTAGAAATAGCTTGGACTTCGATTAGTAACTTTTATCGTCGCTGTAAACAAGGAGCCAAAAAGAAAGGATATCCCAAATTCAAAAAGCATTGTCGGTCTGTAGAATATAAACAATCTGGATGGAAATTGTCAGATGATTGTATGTTTATAACTTTCACTGATAAGTTTAAATCTGGTAAGTTTTCCCTGTATTGTAATCAAGATACAAGGGAAGATTTATTGAGATTAAAAATTAACCGTGTGAGAATTGTTAGACGTGCAGATGGTTACTACTGCCAGTTTTGTTTGGATGCCAATAGAAAGGAATCAGGAAATTATACTGGTAATGTTATAGGTATTGACTTAGGTTTAAAATACTTCTATAAAGACCAAAACAATAATGCAGTCATTTATCCTCAATATTTAAGGAAGTCAGAGAAAAAATTAAAACGTCGGCAACGACAATTAAGCAAGAAGTTTGTCAAAGGCAAAAAACCTCAATCAAACAATTATCACAAAGCCAGAAAGAGACTTGGGTTATGCCATTTGAAGGTTAGTAGACAGCGTAAAGACTGGAGCATAAAGAAAGCCCGGTGCGTAGTGGCATCTAACGATGTTGTCGTCTATGAAGACCTGAAGATACAAAACACGATCAAAAACCATCATTTGGCAAAGTCAATATCTGACGCATCGTGGTATCAGTTCACTCAATGGCTAGAATACTATGGAAAAATTTGGGGTAAAGCAATTGTTTCAGTAAATCCCAAATTCACTTCTCAAGATTGTTCTAATTGTGGGCACAGAGTTTCAAAAACTTTGTCAACCCGTACTCATGTTTGTCCTAGCTGTCATGCTGAAATATGTCGTGATACTAACGCAGCACGAAATATCTTGAGCCGTGGATTAGAAATAATAGGTATTGAGTGGAATCAAGGTACTGAAGGGCATTCAGAAACCTCCTAGTAATAGGGAACGCTTTGGGAGATAACGGTCTCTGCTAATAATGGGTAACTTGATTTAGTAAGCTGTGTCGATGAGCAAAGAATCACTTTTTGTGAGAATCCCCGTGCCTAACAGCCGGGGAGTATATCAAAAGTTGTGAATTTGCCAATTACGGGTAAAATATGAAAAATTAACTGCAAACTACAAATACAAACATTAGGAGTTTTGAACTATGCCTCTATCTGATACTCAAGTATTAGTTGCTCTAGTAATTGCTCTCATCCCAGGAATCTTAGCATTCCGACTCTCAACTGAGCTTTACAAATAAAATCTCGGTCAATTATCAAAATCTAAATTTGTCCTAACAGTTGCTTCTCAAGATACAGTAAAGTTTTTGCTTTTGAGCAAAGCTAAGTATGATTGAGAAGTTACTATGTTAAAAACTGTTGGGACAAATTTTTTATGGAATTATACCAAATCCGGTTTAAATTAGGAGGTTTATTGTCAGGGTAAGGCAGAAGGCAGAAGGCAGAGGGCAGAAGGGTTATAAGAATTTGGAAAAATTATCTTTTCATAACCGGATTTGGTATTAAGGAGTCCTCAAAAAATGTCTTTGTCTTTGTTGTAATTAAAATCAAATTCAAATATTAAACAATTACTTATCTAATTTTTCATACCAAAGCGTTTTTATCTCAGATGTGAAGACCAAGTGCTATGAAAAAAGTATGGAGGTATGGAAGTATAGAAGTTCTAGGAAATAATCAAGGAGGTAAAATAGCATAAATATAGTAGCAAACACGAGAACGGCTGCTCAATAAGTGCGCTTTTTTTATCAGAAAAAACTTCAATCTATAGAAGCCATTTGGAATATTAGCTAATGTTGGGTTTTGAGGCCAAGAAGTGAGGATATTGATATTTAATTACTATAGAGAGATATCTCCAACAATCAAAAGTCAAATCAATTATTGCACTGTTATTCATCAATTATTTCCCCCTACTCTGTACGGACGTTGCATGCAACGTCCCTACTACTCCCTATGGGTGGAGGAGATGCTTAATAGATCCGTTTAGGGGTTCTATATTTACATATAAAATAAAAACACTATCTAGTATTTTTAGATCTGTTGTGAAATATTGTTAAATCATTTTTCAACAGAAATATTTTTAATTTTTTTATTAACTTTCACTTTGTACCTGTTTACAACAATCGCAGTTTAGTTAAATATCTAATTTTGTTTAGACATCTTAAATATAAGCTCCATCCATAGATTAATATTTAAATAGAAAAATCTTCTAATTGATGAAGCTATCTTGACAAAATTATGCAAGCTACTAAACCTGTAACATTTTCACCAGTTTCTCACAGCACCCCTACCCAAGTAAAACCTCGGATATTTTCCAAAAGAATCAAGTCTACCCATCTAGAAATAACGATTGAAACTACAGTCAAATTATTTACTAACATCGTAATTTCTGTTTGTGTAACATCAGCTTTCTTGAAATTGTGGCCTCATTACCAATCTATTCAAGAAAAGCTACAAGTCATTGAATCTGAAATTGAAGCCACAACAGAAAGACTTAATCAAGAGAAAGCAGACTTTAGTCGTTATTTCGATCCTAGTCAAGCCAAAAGCATTATGCAAGAGCAAAGCAACCTAGTAGATCGTCATCAAATACCGATAATTTGGTTAGAAGATAATGGTATTAAACCAAATTCAGAATCTACAAGCTCTCCTTGAAGAAGTAGGTAGGGACGTTGCATGCAACGTCCTTACAGAAAGAATTGGTTAGAACATTTTTCAATCCTAAAACCCTTTTACAGTTTGCTATTCCCTGTTCC
>NZ_CEZPJD010000860.1:0-3268 GCF_983059655.1 Okeania sp. | reverse complement strand
GGTGGAAATCTTCTAGCTTCTCACTTAGAAAAGGAGATTGAGAGGGAAATTGCACGAAAAGTGAAGGAACTACAGGAACAATATCCCGATCCAGAGCCTAATGATTCTGCTTTGAAACTGGAAGCTATATTGTCAAAAGAATTTGGAATGGCAGGTGTAATTGGTGTAGGAACTAATCAAGGAATTTTGGAATTTGGAGACTATATGAGGTATCATCCAGATTTTAAGAAATTTAATGATGAATTTGAGAATATCAGTGAATTACTTGACCAATATATTGATAGTCAAATCTCAAAACCTGATGATGAGATTGAACCCGCACCAAAAGAGTTACAGCGTTATTTAGAATCTAAAGCTGATGCCTTGAGGAAAGTTCAGAATCATGTTTTAAATAGTGAATTACCTAAGCTAGAGGAACCAATAGAGATTATCTCCTATTTTTCAGAAGGAGATTATTCAGTAACCTTGCCATCATACTTGTACTTGGCTAATGTTCAAAGAATTCTGGCTCTAGATATTTTAGAAAAACAACGTCAGGGAAAAAATCAAGAAGCTAAAGAAATGTTAGAAGTTTCCTGGAGAATTAGTCAATCTCTTCACAATAACAGTACCTTAATTGGTCAATTAGTGGCATTGATTATAGGTAACTTTCAGACTGGAGTTATTCGTAAGATTGATAACCTCTCACCTTATTGGGAGGAACGTTTACTCGAACATGATTATCGTTTATCTGTTCTGAGAAGTATAGAAGGAGAATATTTGTTTATTTATAATTCCACTAAAAACCTTGATTCCTACCTTGCAAAAGGAGAAAAGTTGTTTGATGAGGATGAGTTAAAAATTATCAATACTATTTTGACTGTTTTGATTAATAATCCCCTATCAAAGCCTTATTTAAGATTATCGGCAGTTGATTCTTATAGAATTTTTCAGGATCTTGAGCAATTGCCTACAAGAAATGTTTGTTCTCCAGAAGAAAAAGTAATAACTGATCTGGCATGGTGGAATTTTCTTGGCCAGGTTGCATCGTCAAGTTTTATAAACCAAGACTTAAAAGCAGCAAAATATATGCTTGAACTAGAATTCACCCAGAAAATTCTACAAGTCAAGGAACTAGCAAAGCAACAAGGAAAGTGGCCTGATTCATTTCCAAATTTAGACTCGAAATTCTGTAGCGATCGCCAATACATTTACCAAGTTTCTGAAGACGGCACAATGACAATTTCACTAGACAAACAGCCAGAATGGGCAAAAGATAGAGACCTGCCTTTAACCTATAGCGATCGTACCCCACCGAAGTAAAAAATGGAATTGAACTTAATTATGAAATTTAAGTTACTTACCCTGACTGTTACTCTTGTCAACATCACATTTTCAACAGTGTGGATAAGTTATGCCTGGGGGCAAAATGCTTCACAGACAGAGATTAAAACTTATATTAAACAGCTCGAAACAAATCCAAATTGGCAGGTTCGCAGTCAGGCAGCAAAAGCTTTAGGAAAATTCAATCAATACCCTGACACTGTTATTCCAGTTCTCATTACTGCCCTAGAAGACAAAGATGAAGTTGTGCGCTTGAGAGCAACTTTTTCCTTGATGGAAATTGGTCTTCCTGCAGTTCCTCAACTAATTGATGCTCTGGAAACTGAAAATGACTCAGCTCTTGCCAGCGCCAAGTTTGCCCTCAGATACATGGGGATGTCTGTCGCCCCGACCCTATCCAATGCTTTAAGTAGTTCTGAAAGTCAGGTACGCTCCAGTGCAGCATCAATTTTTAGGGAAATGGCAGCAGATATCGAACGTAGACCTATTTCTAAACTTCCGTCATTGTCAGAGTTGAAACAAGCTGTCTCATCTTTAGAAGAAGCATTGGGAGATATGGAAAACTTTATCAAACTTCGCGATAATAATGAAATACGCCTGGGGACTGCTTTGTTGACAAATGTAGGAGGATATGAAGTCGAAGATGTGGAAGCCATTCGTAAATCTATGGTTAGTTTCAAGTCAGAGATTAGAAGTCACTATGCTAGAAATTTCCGCCGAGTTGTTTTCCTGACTTTAACTTCCTTGATGCTAGCTATAGGTTTACTATTTTGGTATCGCCCAGAATTATTTCTACGTTGGAGCAGATCCAGACTTCGAGCCAAACAAAACCGAGAAATTACAGATAAATTAAAAGTTGAGGTGCAAAAATTTCTGCAAAAAGCAGGGGCAAAAACCAGCCTCAATGGCAAACATGGACTGCAAATTACTTCTGCTTCAGGCAAGCTAAAACCCTACATTCCCATACCTGTATCTTTGGCAATAGAAGAACCTGATGCTCAAGATGTAGTCGATTTAGTACAACAGGCAACCAAAATGAAAAAATCCAACCAACAACAAGCAGGAATTATTTTCTATCGGGAACCTCCAGATACTCTCTTCCGAATGCGAATGGCCGAGGTAAGATTGCGCGATCGCTTTATTCTCATCCCCATTCCTCTCACAGCAGTGGAAAAGGCACTACAAGAGGAGAAAGAGTCTTCAGGACTTTTAGCTGATTACACAGAACGCTATTTACCAGGAGCAGACCTATTTGATGACCGCAATGCCATCGGTGATACCCTCACATTTTTTGGTAGAGGGGAACTACTACAACGTTTGGAAGAAAATCTACGTCGAGGTCAGGGTATTGGTATTTTTGGTTTGCGCAAGTCTGGGAAAACTTCGTTGTTGTTGCAATTGGGATTTGCAATGCGAGAAAATCCTTTAGTTCATATTGACTTGCAAACTTACGGGAGCAAACCACATTATGGTGCAGAGTTGTTTAATCAAATTTTGTCAAAACTGTCTCAACTAATTGAGTCCCGTTTCCCAAAAAAGGTAAGTCACCCTAAATTATTTGAGAGCGATCGCCCTGCGGCCTATCTCACAACAGAATTTACTCAACAGTTGCAAAATTTGACTCAACAACTCACTGAAGTCGGTTATAAATTTCCCATTCTAATTTTTCTGGATGAAATTGAGCGCATCATTCCCACAGAGACGGATGCAAAGGAGCGAGCAGAGGAGTGCAATGCTTTCTTCGGAGCGTTACGAGCAATCAGTCAGGAAAAACGTTCTCTTTCCTTACTGGTAGCTGATGTCCATCCAGATATTAACCGCATTAATCAATGGAAGCAACCTAATGTACCTACTAATCCCGTGTTTAACTTTTTCAAGGAAATTTTTGTCGTGCCCTTTTCTGCGGATGAAACGACTCGAATGTTGACTGATATTGGAAACTTAA
>NZ_CEZPJD010000859.1:0-3268 GCF_983059655.1 Okeania sp. | reverse complement strand
AATACAGACATTTTGGCTTAAAGGCAGAGGGCAGAAGTTTTGTAGTCAACATGAGTAAAAACTGCTATAAATTTCCTCTATATAGGGCTTGCTGATTAAATATCAAAGTCTTGACGGGTAAAGGTTTTACCCTTTTCAGGTACTAAGGAAGTGTCAACTTTTAGGTGGTATAGCGCTACGCGCTAGGCAACAGCTCATCTGGCAACAGGCAAAAGTAAACTGTGAGTGGGTTTGGTGGATTTAGGAATGTCCTAACCTAAACTTGTAGCGCTATAATGGTTCAAAAATCTAGGATTTTCGGCAAGATAGGGGCAGAAAATCACTTTTACGATTCTTCTGACTGCTTCTTCTATAATTCCCATTCCTCCTAACTTCTGGATTCTGAATTCTGGCTCCTACTACTATCACTCATACTTTTCCAGCAAATCCTATATATTTCAGCTTGGGTTGATACAAACAATACCAGCGAACATGATATGACTGCTTTTTATAGAAGTTTGAGTTTTGTCAAACTACAGTAGAGAACTTCGATGCAAGCTCTCTATAAGAATTGTAGTTTTTAACAGTGTTCGATTTTTCTGAGTACCACGATAATTTTGCGCGATCGCCTCTTGAAGTTGAGATTAAAAATTTTGATTGGCGATCGCTCTAAGAACAATATATAGATCGATAATTATTTGGGCATTTCTGACATATTTTATCTTGAAGAGAAATTTTATTACCCTATAAAAAAGAAATCTGTCAATGGCTATAATTGCTTAAGCACCGATACCTATTCAAAATTTGTTTTTTTGAGATTTATTCAACCGTGGAGAAAGTATAAATTTTTGCTCCCTATATTGACGAAAAATAGAAGGTTGTAGCTTTTTTTAGATAAAATTTCTTCTTTTTAAATACAACATTGGCACAATAGACTATGTATCTAGATGATACCAAATCGCTGAAATAACGCAAGTTCGTGAAATATTTTGTAATGATTTGGGAAAAATCAGGAATTGTTTATTCCAATTAAACAATTTTAATGGCTGATTTGATAAGTTAAACCTATATTTTGTTTTTCTTGTCTAATTTTTGCTTTGAAGCTACTTTTTGATAATTAGCGATCGCTTTCCTGAGAAGAAAGTGAAAATTTTGGTAGCAGTTGTGAGAGGTTAGAGATTTTGGTTGGCGATCGCTAAATTTAGTAGGCATTGCATAAATGCGCTTGGGATTTTAATAGTTTTGTGGAAACAGTGTCACGACACTTCATTAAGAAGTTAAGAAGGAGGATTAAAACCACAGTTCTTGAGTAATTAAATGAGTTTTGTTTATTGGTCAGATCTATCAAGATTCTGGGAGAGTATTTTATCCAGAAATTCAGTAATTTTGGAATAGATTTAGAAATTACTTTCTTTGGCTTTTGATTATCCAGTCTGCTAGATATCTAATCAGAAAAACATTCTCTTGTAGATTTAGTTGAAAAACTTAGATTGCTTCCCAAAGGTTAACCCAGCAAATATATTTTTTGTTGGGCTGAACCTAATTTGCCTACCTACAATATCATTCTGCAGGAAATGCTTACATCTTAATCAACAAAAAATTCTTTACCCCTTGTTTTTGCTTCTCATAATAGTCGAGCTTTTCTTCAGTAAATAAACCTAGATCCTCATAAACTAAGCGATCTATTTTTTCAATCCAATAATTTAGTAAATCGTCTGATTCTGCTCTTTCAAGTATTTTTTCCATTTGCTCCGCTTCATGTTTAGATAGCTCTGAGAGATTTGTCAGTTCATAATACTGTTGATATCTGCAAAAGAAAAGTCTTGATTAGTCAAATCTTGATTTTTAAATGAACGACCTTGAAGATTTATGCGTGGTTGTTTGGATGAATAAGTTAGCATTATATTTGCTCCTGAAAAATTAATTAGAAAATTTATTTATTCGGTTAACTGATGACTGATAAAGCTAATGAAAATGTTTGTACTCTGTTCTGAACTGAAGATTTTTTTAAAGGCATAATCGACCTTGGGATTGGTAAATTTCATAGTAATTTTTCTCCTTTGATAATTAATCAAGGTAGATTACTGGCGGGCAAGATGCCCGCACTGGAATGACGGAGAAACTTCTGCGGAATTTTGACAAATAACTGGCAACCAGCTTGCACCAGGAAATTTATCTTCCATTACTTGTAATTTTTCCCTCGCTTCTCTTACTGAAATATATAGAGATTTTCTACTAGCAAATAACTCCAGAAAATTCTGTAAAAATTTCTGAGCAACTACATCTGCTACTTCTTCTCGCATGACAATAATTGCCGGAATATGTAACCTAGCAAGTTGTCTGGCTAAACCTAATCCATCGCAAGAATTGAAAATCGCTAATTGTAGACCTTTCCTAATTGTTGTTGCTAGAGAATTTTCTAGTTCCTCTATTGTTATTTTTGTTTGATTTCCTAAATAAAAACATCCGGTACTCCCATCAGGCTTACTTTCACTATGACCAGAAAAACAAAGAATATCCCAACCTTTTTTATCCCATAATTTTTCATCTAGTTCTTGGCGACTTGGTTTAACTAAAGAAACAATTTCTGCTTCTCTGGAGAAATTAGACAAATATTTTTTATCTGCCTCAACATTTATGCCTTTGTCATCTCCAAAAATTGCTAAGATGCGGATTTTTTCCCGACCAATATTTAATTTTTCTACTCGGTTAGCTTCTGGCAGACCTATAGCAGTTTCTGCAAATTGGTAATCTGAGAAAAATTTCCATAAGTGCCAGGGAATGTGCTGGATTAAATTATCTTCAGATTGGATAATTAGTCGGACTTTATCTGAAGGGTTAAATTTGGTCCGTAGTTCCTTTTCTATGCGATTAAAATCTGAACTGTTTAACCAGTTGTTGAGGAGAATTTTCCACTCTTTTTCTAATTCCTGAATCTCAAGAATTATTTTCTGAGCTTTTTTCTCTATATCTTTTTTGGAAAAATTTGGTGTCTGCTCTTCCTTCATTTTGATTCTAGGAAGCAAGCCTAAATTTCCATAGCATTCTCTTAATTGTTTATATTTTTGGCTCCAGTCTTGATAGAGTTGAGGAATTTTTAAGTTTGTGGGTAACTCACCTGTAAAAGAAATTGGTAAAGGATGACCATCTGACCAAATATTTGCTCTAATAACTGGAAAACCTGTGGCAAAACTTCCCCCTGCAAAATTGAGAGTAACTAAATAATTGGCAGAGCTTGATTTTTGAAATATCTGCTCAACCAAAGACATCATGTAATTCTTTTGTTCTT
>NZ_CEZPJD010000858.1:1594-3273 GCF_983059655.1 Okeania sp. | reverse complement strand
CCTGTTGCCTGTTGCCTGTTGCCTGCGCACAGCGCTATAAAACCCTACTTAATTTATCTGACAATGAACCAGTATTTTTATCATATTATTGTTCCCAATGAGAATACGGTTAGAGTGAGAAAATTAACTCCTCAGTTAGCTGACAAAGAGCAGTCAACAGGAAGGTTAAATCTCGCTAAAATCAACGATAAGATTAGAGAAATTATTAAAGCTCCTGCTAACTTAAAAGATGGACAAATTACTAAAGTGGGAGAAGCTTTGTTTGAGACTTTGTTTGACAGTCAATTAAGAGAAGATTTTTTAGCATACTATCAAGAAGTTGTTAAAAGACAAAAACAAATATTAGCAGTTATTTTAGAAATAAATGAGGTGGCAATGCCAGAAGTGGTTGCCTATCCTTGGGAATTGATGTGTTTACCTCAGAAATATAATCAGGGTGAAATTTATTTCGCAACTGACCGTAAATTAAACTTTTACCGCTGTCGATATCAACTAGAAGAATCAGATAAACTATCTATTAATATTAATGAAGGAGAAAAACTAAAAATTGCTTTGGTTGTCTCTAAACCGACGGCTGATTCTCAATTAAGTAATGTGGAATATCAGGAAGTACAGCAATACTTAAAACGAGTAGATAGTCAACAAGAGCAAGTGGAATTTCTGCCTGTTATGGATGGTCTAAATTTCTATGATATTGTAGAAAGATTAGAAGCAGATAAACCGGATATTTTTCATTTTATTGGTCATGGTCAATTAGTTGAAAAGGAAGGAGAAGAAGTAGGGCAGGTTGCTTTAGTTAATGAATTTGGTGAAGCAGATTGGAAAGATGCTCGGATGTTTGGTCAATTGTTTAGTGGTCACACGCCTAAAGTTGTGATTTTACAAGCTTGTGAAACTGGAAAGCAATCTGAAACTAATGCTTTTAGTAGTGTTGCTTCTCGTTTAATGTTGCAAGGAATTTCAGTAGTTTTAGCTATGCAATATAAGGTTTCTAATCAAACGGCAGTTAATTTTGTGAAGGAATTTTATGCAAAAATAATTGAAGGTAATTCTGTTGAAATAGGGGTGCAGAAGGCTCGGTTTAAATTAGGTATTGATAATGGGTATGATAAACGAGATTTTGCGATTCCTGTGGTCTATATGAATGCTTTAGATGGTTATTTATTTTCAAAAGAATCTAAATATAAATCCTCAAATGATAAAAAAAATAGCTTCTCGAACTTAACAGATGCACAAAAAAGAAAACTTCGTGAAGAGATAGAAAGAGTATTAAGTGAGGATAAATTAAGAACAATATTTCTTGAATATGAAGAGAAATTTGGAAGTAATTTTTATAATCAAATCCCAGGAAGTGATTATCGTACAAGATTGATTTATTTAACCAGAGAGCTAAATAATAGACCACTTCTTGATGATTTTATTGAAATTGTTAGGTATGAGTATCCTAATTTTGCTCAAGATTTATAAACTGCACATAAAAAGATTAATGTAAGTACATGGAAAATGAAATTAACTGATAAGCAAAGAATTAAACTTCGTGAAGGAATTGAAAGAGTATTATCAGAGGATAAATTAAAAGGTATATTACTTGAACATGAAAATGAGTTTGGACGTAATTTTTATAATCAAATTTCTGGAGGCGACTATCGAACTAGAATTATTAATCTGCTAAAAGAATT
>NZ_CEZPJD010000858.1:0-1494 GCF_983059655.1 Okeania sp. | reverse complement strand
TTACTCCCGAACAACAAATATCATCTACTCTCCAAAGCTATCTTTTGATAACTATTTCTCCTCTCGGATGTAAGACCAAAAATAATTCAAGACCACTTCTTAATGTTCAAGGTGAGTTGATTGAGAATTGGGGTCAAACTCAGAATACTAAAGTCCCGTTAAGAAAAGAAGATATTAAAGAAAATGGATATTCAGAACAAGAAATTCCTAATATTATTTATAAATTCATTGAGAGAGTTCAAAATGAATATCTACGTCCTCAAGTGCTTAAAGGTCAAAGCTATGATTTAAAAGTTGAATTATTTTTAACTAGAAAATTTTTTACTAAAGATTTTGAGTTTAAGATTCCTGATGCTTTTAGACAAAAACAAAAAGCTATTTGTGAAGAAAAATCTGTAATTTTACGTTCTTTAGAGCGATTACAACCAGATAAAACTAGTTGGCTAAACTCTTGCATCAAGAAGTGGCAGGAAATCAAAAAAACAGCAATAATAGCAGAAAATACTTTAGATTTTGAACATGAAAATGAATTAAATAAACTATTATCTAAGCCACAACAAATAAAACAGTTGGGAATTAAATTAGAGAAGCAAATCATCCTAAAAATATCTTGTGGTGTGCCTAAAGGTAAATCCAAAGAGCTTTTATTTGAAATTATTTTAGAAAAGGGAATTCCTTTATGTTTATGGTTCAAAGGCAAAGAGAAGAGGGATGAGTTAAATGATTCAGATTATCAATCTCTGATAAATCAACTAAATAATTTAATAAAAGTAGAAGATTTACAAGATGTAAATAGATTATATGCAAAAATTTTTGATATTCGTAAAAGACACCTTGCTGATACTTGTAAAAAAAGATGTTTAGGTTATCATTTAAGAATTTTGTGCGATTATACTGAACGAAGACCAATTAATATGCCTACTTTTAATCAACTAACAACTAACTATTAAAAAAGGAAAAAGCAATGGTTAAAAATAAACCCCAAAACGATATTACAGAAAATCAGAAAAATTGGCTTTTTTTCTATGGTGATGGAAACAATCATAATGTTAATATTGCTGACCTTCCTGACCCTCCACCTTGGCGAAAATTTAAAGAAATTAAACAAATTGAATCAGAACAAACAGAAAAATCTCCAGAACTAATAGAACTTGAAAAACAGTGGCAAACTATTCAAAATTTAGCAAATTCTGAGAACAATAAACGAGGTAGAGAAAAGGGTCAAAAATTCCGTATTTATAGCCCAGAAATAACAGAGGAAAATGATTGTCAAGAACCACTGGTTAATGTTGTGGATGCGGTAAATGCTGCAATATATTTACGACGACCTCTTTTAGTAACAGGAAATCCTGGTTCCGGTAAAACCTCTTTAGCTTATGCGATCGCTTATGAATTAAAATTAGGGCCAGTATTGAATTGGGCCATTACAGCTCGTTCTACTTTGCAGGATGGACTTTATCGTTATGATGCGATCGCTCGATTGCAAGATTCCCA
>NZ_CEZPJD010000857.1:0-3279 GCF_983059655.1 Okeania sp. | reverse complement strand
TTTCTGCTTCTTTACCAACTACACCAGAATTTTCTGCTTCTTTACCAACTACACCAGAATTTTCTGCTTCTTTACCAACTACACCGTAGTTTTCTCTAACATAAATTTTAGATTCTTGAGCTTCTTTTTCTGCCATTGTTTCTATAACTCCTATTAATTTTGTATTCTCTTGGCGTATGTTTTTAATTTCTTCAGAATAAAAATCTTTTTGTTCAGATAAAAGTCTTATCTTCTTATCTTTTAATTCTAACATTTGTTTATATTTTTGCGAGAATTTACGCTCATATTCTGCTTCGTCAATTTGAGCAGGAACTTTGACCCGAATGACAAAAGCTCCGTCGCCTTTATTTTCTATTGTTTGAATGACTGGTAATTCTTCTGTCTCACTCTCTACTCGCAATTTTTGAAAAGTCTTACGCTCATATAAAGTACCGTCGCCTTCATTTTCTATTTTTTGGATGACTGGTAATTCTTCTGTTTCACTTTCTACTCGAAGTTCTTGAAAAGTCTTAGGCTCATATTTTGCTTCGTGAATTTTATCAGAAACTTTGACGCGAATCACAAAAGCACTGTCGCCTTTATTTTCTATTTTTTGGATGACTGGTAATTCTTCTGTTTTACTTTCTACTCGAAGTTCTTGAAAAGTTTTCTGAAAAATCTGCCAGTCAATACCATCTTTGAAAATTAAATCGACAGTATTGGGAATTTTCTGAGCTAGTTTAGCAAATTCACCAGGTTCAAAATATTTCTCTGGATCGGCAGGACGACGTTCTCGTTCAGGATATTTCAGGAAAATGTAATCGCAATTAATATCAGTTAGTTTAGTAGTATTACTAATTCCCCAATCTTGTATACAGGCTCCAGTTAAAGTTACTCCAGTTAAGTCTGCTCCTTCTAGTAAAGTTTGAACCAACTTAGCTCCAGATAAATTGGCATTTTGTAGGTTGGCGCGTTTTAAGTCTGTGCCGATGAAGCTAGCATCTTGTAGGTTGGCTTCTTTTAAATTAATACCTCTAAGGTCGAAGTGAGCAAAGTTTTTATCGTTTTGATATTGCAGTCCTCCTGTTGTAAGTAACTTCCTGACTTTGGCATCTTTTAAATAAGTTTTTCCTGGTAAAACAAAGTCTAGTTTAATAACATTTCTCAAGCAAGTACGAGTTATGTTAGCTCCTCTAAAATCTGTACTTTTGAGAGTAGCATTAGTGAAATCAGTATCAGTTAAATTTGCATCTCTGAAAGATGTTCCCGTTATAGCAGGAAGGGCAACAGCTACATTACGAATAAAAGTATATTTTTCATCTCCTTTAATTGCTTGATAAGCAATCCAAGAACTTAGCAATGTTTGAAAAAGGGCTATGACTAAGTTTAGGACTCCTATCCTGCTAGCTCCTGCTATCATTCCTGTTTCAGTGATGGTGACGGTTATAGTTATAAGTAAGGCTGAGGCTATGCTTAAGGCTCCTGCTATGGTGACGGTTACAGCTACAATTAAAGCTATAGCTCCTGCTATAGTTTCGTTTCTGGCTACTACTAAAGCTATGGCTCCTGCTATGACTCCCACTAGGAATATAGTTCCAGTTACAGCTACGACTAACGTTAAAGCTAAGGCTAAAGGTCCTGATATAATTCCTGCTAAAGCTGAGGCCAAACCTACGGCTCCTAGTATGGCTGTGGCTATACCTACAGCTGAGTCTTCTATTCTTTTAACAATAAACGTTGTACATAACGTTATCGATAATACAATAATTAAAATTAAGGACACCCAACGATAAATTTGAGTTTCTACATTACTTAACTCAAATATTAGTAATATCAAATTTGAAATGAGTAAATTCAAAAAAACTGGTATACCAACTAGAAAAAAAATACTAAAAAGCAAAAATACCACCCAAAACTTCTCTAATCCTGCCTTAGCTCCACAAAACTTAGCACCCGTCAGATTCGCTTCTCGAAAATTAGTACCCCGAATATCCGCTCCACTAAAATCTGCCCCAGACAAATCTTTTCTCTCAAAAGATAGACCCCGAAGACTCACACCTCGGAAATCTCGTCTACCTTTTTCATATTTCTGCAATATCTCACGGGCGGTTATCATGAGTATTCCTGGAAAATTGATAATTTAAGGCCATTTAGTCAGCTACAAATTTTGGATGATCAATTTTACCATACAAATAGTTTACAGTAAAATATTATAATCATATCGATCAAGAGAAAAGAATATTCCATATTTCAAGCCTCCTCATACCACGAAGTACTGATAACTGATAACGGATAACTGAAATCACCATGCCATCACCCTTCCCTGGAGTAAATCCTTATTTAGAAAATTCAGCCTATTGGTCAAGTATACACCACTGGTTAATTACTGAAATTGCTCGTTTATTAAACCAAAAATTAGCCCCCAAATATGTAGTTGCGGTAGAAGTACGCATCTATGAAACCAGTGGAGAAAAATCTATACTTATTGGTATTCCTGACAATATCATTGCCAAAAGTTCTGAAAATACTATCAAATCTCCTGAATCTAATGTGGCTGTTGCAACCTCTTCTATTCAACCTTTAACCATCGAACTTTCTCTTCCAGAAACAATTAAACAAGGATATTTAGAAGTTAGGAGAGTTGGCACGGGAGAAGTTATTACCGTCATTGAAATTCTTTTACCTATCAATAAAAATCCAGGAGAAGGTAGGATAAAATACGAAAAAAAACGACTGGATATTTTAAATAGCTATACAAATTTTGTAGAAATAGATTTGCTACGTCAAGGTAATTCAATGATTACTTTAAATCAGAATATAGACTATGATTATTGTATTTTAGTTAGTCCTAATCATCAACGTCCTCAAGCAGAGCTATATGCCTTTAAAATTCAAGATATGATTCCTACTTTTACTCTGCCTCTACTTCCAGAAGATGCAGAAGTTACTCTAGATTTACAAAGTATTTTACATCAAGTTTATGACCAAGGACGGTATGATTTAATAATTGACTACCAACAAAAAATTGTTCCTGTTTTATCAAAAACTTATGCAACTTGGGAAGAAAATATTTTGAAAAAACAAGGGTTAAAATAAATCCAAGGATTGAAATCCTTGGCTAATAGCTTAAGTCATCTAAAGATGACTAAATGTCTATGCTATCTTTTTGTATTGTGGTTAATTAATGCAACCTGATGTAAGATAAATTTTTACTAATGATAATGAGATAATTAGAGCATATTTAAAAATGGAGCGATCGCTTGAACCCATAAACCAGGTTTTTCTCTAGATATCTTTTGT
>NZ_CEZPJD010000856.1:0-3286 GCF_983059655.1 Okeania sp. | reverse complement strand
AAATGGTAAGTCAACCTGTCTACCCTTCCCGGCCAAGGCTTCAGGATATTGGACTTTTTATACAATTATCTTGACTATGCCTGACGGGTATTTTGCTAGCACCAATCATGGTTTTTGTCAACTTACCAAATTGCCGTATCAATGAAGCTAGCATTAGCAGCATAGGAATAGCACTGTGGCTCATACTTTTATACTAGAATCAGGCCAATGGACAATAGAAGGAAATTGGCTAGAGCGTAATGGAATGTTAATTACTGTTAAGGGTAAGACTATTGTGACATGGGACCGCACAGATTGGTTCTCTATGGTTACAAAACTGATATTTCCCAGTAAAGACCGTGAGGATATTATTTTACAATACAAAGGACGTCTCGACAGTGACGAACGACACTACACTTTTCTTCTTCAGCATAGCGAACTAGGAAGAGTAGAAGGAGAAGGATGGCTGGGCCTTGACTCAATTATTCAGCGCTATTGGGTAATTGGAAATGATGTCCAACGTCGTAGTGGTTTTGAAACTTTACTACGCTTAGACCAAGAACGATATTTTTCTACTGGCGGAGTTCTAAGTGGTCTTTCTTTGAGTAGTGCTATGGAAGCTACGATAGAACGTCAACCAGAGTAGTTAATAAACAATTATCAATATTTTTTAGTATTCTTGAGTATTCTTACATTTTTTAGCTAGTCACTCAATGATTTTTTTTAATACTTGTAATACTTGTAATAGTTGTAAATTTATAGCAATGCACTTAAATAATGTCAAATAATATGTATAAAATAATGGCCTAAAGTTGCTGTCTACTAAACTTCTTAGCTCATAAAATTTTACTTTTAAGTTTCGAGTTCAGTGAAACAGTATTAGTTGACCGAAAAATTTGGGCTTGAAGATTCCGTATTTTCTTGCTTCCTTATTACAGAGGTACTAATAACTTATAACTGAAATGACGCCCCACGATCCCCAACTCTCTTTCATTAGTTTGAAACTGAGTGAGAGAAAGAGGTCGTCCCTAAGACAACTTCCGTTTTAATCAAAATCAGGGTTAGATTCTAATCCCCACTTATGCTTTAAAAATTGTTGGTAAAGAGTTTCCCTCATCAGCATCTGTTCATATAGTTGAACCAAGCAATCTTGAGCCTGTTGTAAACTCATCTGGCGTACCTGAGTCTCAAAAGACCGAACGCTAAATTGCTTTTCCAGTGGCATTTCCATCGGTTGGTCCATAATTTAGCTCCTTATGCATAAATAACAATAATTTACTGAACCTACTTCATAGTTAAGATCGGTAAATTTAGATACAAAAAATCTATCTGGATTGCTCCAAACATGCTTTGTTTAATTCAGCGATCGCCTTAACGAAGTCAGAAGTTGTTTTTGTAATGGGGATCTAAGCAAGGCTCCAAAAACATTTCGCCTTAAAAGGCGGGTCTGCACTACCCAATTATTTTGATAAATTTTCTACAACTTGTGAGAATTCATAAGACTATCGCATCATGTTACAAAATATAACAAATATTTGACAAAATTGCCATCATTTTCCTTCTATCACGGATATAAAAATAGCAAATATTTAGAATTTTCTTTTGCCATAAATAAATCCTAGATAAAAGTCAAGAGTAAAGATGCTCATTTTGAACAAATTTCTGATGAGTAAAAATTTTGCCAAAGTCTTAGGCAGAAATTGAAACAAGTTGAGTACCCTTAAGGTTTATTTTACAAAGAGGGGCTCGAATCTAAAAATAAGTAGTATCCTGAAACAAGTAACTATTAGTAGCAGTATTCTTAAAAATGTTTAATAAAAAATCTAAGTACAACTTATTGGCCATAGCTACCATACTGAGCTTAGTCAGCACTACTTCAGCTGATGCTTCAAATCTCAAACCAAGAGCAAAACAAACCAAATTAGCTAACACAACAATTATTGCTCTAGAAGGAGAAGCCAAAGCAGAATTTGATCGCGGGGTGAAACTCTATAAGGAAGGAGACCTGACATCAGCAGAGTCAGCATTTCGTAAAGCTATTGAATTAGATTCAGAATTTGCAGAAGCTTATGCTAATCTAGGCAGTCTTTTAGCAAATCAAAATAATTTGTCAGAAGCAATTTCCCAATTTGAAAATGCTGTTCGCCTCAAACCAGACCTAGCAATACTTCATTATCAATTAGGGGTGGCTTTGTATTTAGAAAATAAACGACCTGAAGCATTAGTATCTCTGACCAAAGCTAGAGATCTATTAAAAGAACAAGGTAAAGGAGAAGATGCAGAAAAAATCGAGAAAGCAATACAAAGAATTCAAGCAGAATCTTAAGGTATAGTTGTTTTAAATAAGAATGAGAAACTTTTTCGGCTGAAACCGTTTCACAGCAAGAAATATATCGTCTCAACCTAAACTAAAATGACTATAACAATTAATAATTAATAATTACCTTTTCTTAATAAAGAATGAGGATTGGGCAAAAAGATTTTTTTTCTTCTTTCTCCATGAATGGAGGGGCTTTAGACCACAATTTCTTGGTCAAAAAAAATAGTGGCTTGCAATCGATTTATATCCAAACCACTATTTTTTTTGTTGTTAGTTTTTCAAGCAAAGCTTTGCTAACACTACAGTGGTTATGGCGTTGATTAGGAAAGAGGCTATTTGGTATCTTTGCTAATGTTGGTTTTTTTTGCCAAGAAGTTAGGATATTTATATTTAATTACATAATGAAAATATTACGCTTTGTGTTGAGTTCCAAGATGGAACTGCTACAATTATCCTACAAACTTTTGATGTGTAGGCACTAGCTATTGCTGGGCAAAAAAGCTAGGCATTATGGCTATGTCCAGTTTTGATGGATTTTTTCCATCTATGTTATCTACAAGTTTTTTATAGCATTTTCAGGATTTACGCAAATTTACCTTGAAAATGCCATATTTAGGGGCGGGGGAGTAGGGGAGTGGGGAGTTGGGGAGTTGGGGAGTTGGGGAGATAAAGACACCTTTCTCTATGGCAAAGGAAAACCTATAATTTAATTTGTAGGTAAAATCAAGAAAAATCTAATTTCCGAACTTCTAAAACAGATGAAATCTATACCCCGCTTCCTTGGTTTAGCTCTCCTAGCACTAATCCTGACTCTAATTCTGGCAAATTGTTCTTTATCCTCAGAACAAATATTTTCTCGACTAGAGCCTAGTGTTGTCAGAGTATTCTATAGAAATGTACCAGGACATGGAACTGGTTTTTTCGTGCCTGGAGAAAAGGGAGTTTGTACTGTGCTAACGGCTGCTCATGTTGTGAAAAAGGAAGGGG
>NZ_CEZPJD010000855.1:0-3290 GCF_983059655.1 Okeania sp. | reverse complement strand
ATAGATACAGTAATATACCCCTCTTTTGTGAGTTATTAGATTAGAAAGGTTAGTTATCTCAAGAGGGTTCGACAGTTTGTAGTAGGGCTTTAGCTCTATCTATACCTATTGCTCAAACTTTACTAATTACAGCACTGTCAGCTATCGGTGAGTTCATTAATTGATAATTGATAATTGATAATTGATAATTACCTCTGGTTAAAATCGAGAGGATTGAATATTAAGGAGATATTATTTCTTTCCTTAACCTTAAAAGGGGAGGCTTTAAACCAGAATTATTTAATTATTAATTATTCGGTAAAGAACTAGCGGGCAAGATGCCCGCACTACAAGAATTTTACCATTTATCCCTTGTAGATCGTTTGCCCGAAATATGCTGTATAACTATTCAATCGGACTAAATTTTTCAAACTGGCTAACATCAAAAATTAACTGGCACAACCTATCCGTTTTTATTTGCCGATAAACTTCAGACTGCGGAAATAATAACCAGTTTCAACAGAAAATTAACAAACTAAGAATCTATGCAAGAAGTTATTTCTCATCGTCTTCCACGACGCCATGATAATATTTTACAAGTAGCTAAAAGCTATTATCAACTAACAAAACCTAGAATTATTCTACTGCTACTGATTACAACTGCAGCCGGAATGTGGTTGGGAGCAAAAGGAGAAGTTTCTCCCCTTCTATTATTCGTGACATTAATAGGTGGTGCATTAGCTTCTGGTGCAGCTAACACTATCAACTGTATCTATGACAGCGATATTGACTATATTATGGAGCGCACTCGCTGGCGTCCCATTCCCTCCGGTAGAGTCAAACCCCGCGATGCTCTAATTTTTGCATTTGCTTTGGCGGCTACATCCTTTACTTTGCTCACAGTATTTGCTAATTTACTAGCAGCACTACTAGCAATGTCTGGAATAGTTTTCTACGTTGGTATTTACACCCACTGGCTAAAACGTCATAGCGTACAAAATATTGTAATTGGCGGTGCTGCGGGTGCTATTCCTCCATTAGTAGGTTGGGCTGCTGTTACAGGTGAATTGAGTTGGGCAGCTTGGTTACTTTTTGCAATTATAGTTATTTGGACTCCCCCTCATTTTTGGGCTTTGGCAATCTATATTCGCGATGAATATAAGGAAGTGGGTGTGCCAATGTTACCTGTAATTGAAGGAAATGAGGAAACGGCTAAACAGATTTGGGTTTATAGTCTGATTTTGATTCCGATGACGTTGTTGTTGGTTTATCCATTGCACGCGAGTGGAGCAGTTTATGCAGTATTAGCAACTTTGCTCGGTGGAGTCTTTCTTAAGAAAGCTTGGCTATTATTAAAAGAGCCTTCTAATAGAGATGTGGCGCGATCGCTGTTTAAGTATTCCATCTACTACATGATGTTGTTGTGTTTAGTAATGGTGATTGACAGTTTACCTTTTACTCGCGGAATTACTACTGCTGTAGCGGATAATTTTCATACTTTGATTAGTAGTGCGATGGCAATTGTATCCTAGTTTGAATTAAACAATAAAATCTGGTTTGAGGTAGGCATTTTGCCTGCCTTTTTGTTTGACAATTTGTAGTTTGACAAATGACAAGCATTATGGTAAATGGAAAATTAATGTAGATGGAGTGATATTTATAAGTAAAATCTTTTCACAGTAAGGGATAAAAATGCAAAAATCACTACTTATACACTGCTACTAAAACTGAATTACTGGCATCTTGACTCAAAGCTACGATATCATCATATCGAGAACGTAAAAGTATCTCAATTTGAGGTGTTGTACAATTTCCCACCCTTATCCAGATTAACTTAGGTGGAAAACCAAGCAAAATTACCAAATCATAAAAATCAGCATCTTTAGTGACAATAATATATTGATTATCACGAGCATATTGCCAAACATCTCGATCGCTATAGCAATCCTATTTTATTCGTGTCAAAAATCTTACTGCTTTTTAGGGAACAGGGAACAGGGAATAGGGAACAGGTAAGAGTTTCAGTTTTTTTATCTACTTTTTGATTTGTCGCAACCTATTTAGGATTGCTATAGCTTGATCTAATCCTAAAAAATAAAGATGACTAGAGTGTGGATAAATATCAGCTAAACGCGAAACTAAACCAGGCGATAAATTATGGTCGAATAAAAGTTTCATTTGGGTACTATTAAAGTTTGTTGTTCCCGTTCAGCAGCATAGCGAAGACAAGCTAAAATATCCTGTTTTGTTAAATAGGGAAAATCTTCTAATAATTCTTCATAAGTCATCCCCCCAGCTAGATAAGAAAGTACATCGTAGACAGTTATTCTCATGCCTCGAATACAAGGTTTTCCACTACGTTTTCCTGGCTCGATAGTAATAATATTTTGTTCTGACATATTTAGTTGATAAATTTAGTTGATTAGATTATTATTGTAATTCTTAATTATTTAATATTAGGGAGTATTATTCGGAATCTAAATACCTGGACAGAATTAATTGTGCATTTTTGATTACTGTGTCATAGAGCTATCAAAGAATCAACAATCAATTTATATACAAATAATTTTGTCTACTTACTTATTCCCTCCCACATTTCAGAAAGGGGAATGCGTTGTCCAGATTTTGCTTCTTGCAATGCTCTCCTAAGACTAGCTTTTATTTCTTCAACTGGAGTATCATCTGGATCGGGTTCAATTTCTTCTGTTACTTCGGGAAAGAGTAGGATAACTCGTACTTTTCCTGAAATTGAATTTTCAATGGGGTGATCGAGGAATAATTGCCCTTTTTCATCGAGAGTTCCTGTTACTTCAATGGCTTTCATGTGTGTTATTTTTATAGTAGTTTAGGTGAATTACATTACAGTTTATCAGTAAAAATAGAGTCAGTATTTATCTACCAATTTTCATCATAAATTATAGTTAGTTTCCCACTATGGAATTACTACTGCTGCTCTTGCTATAGTGGATAATTTGCCAACCTTTTTCAGGAGCGATCGCTACTATAAGCTTCTGACAGTGCGGCAGTATCTTCAAACATTTTATAAGAAGTTATTAGCCCGTTTTTGGTAGTACAAACTAGGGCATATTCACACTTAAAAATTCGCTCTGTTTTTTTAACTAGATGCTGCATATAACCGTGGGCAAAAATATAATTATCTACAGCCACTAATTTATAAATTTCAAAAGCTTCAGTATTAAAAAGTTCGCCGAGAATTGAAAGAAATTCAACAACGCCTTTTTTGCCAATAAATTTGCCATAAATAGGAACAGTATTTGGTCCTTGTGCTTCAAAAACCACGTCTTCAGCAA
>NZ_CEZPJD010000854.1:1436-3294 GCF_983059655.1 Okeania sp. | reverse complement strand
TCTTCCTCAATTACTTTATTTCTATCAAGAATTAATAAATTTCTCAACTGGTCTGTATCTAGTTCAGTTAACCATTGTTCCCCTGCACCTACTACCTGCTCTGCTAGTTCTTTTTTACTTTCAATTAAATCGTGTATTTTCTCTTCTAAAGTTCCAGTACAGACAAATTTATGTACCTGAACATTCCGGGTTTGACCAATTCTAAATACCCGGTCTGTAGCCTGGTTTTCTACTGCTGGGTTCCACCATCTATCAAAGTGAAAAACATGATTAGCACGAGTTAAATTTAAACCAGTACCTCCAGCTTTTAAAGAAAGAATCATTACTGGTGGACCTTGAGGGTCTTGTTGAAATCTGTCTACCATTTCTTCTCTTTGATTTTTGCGAGTCGATCCATATAAAAATGATACTTCTCTACCTAATTTTTCTTGCAAATAAGGTTGTAAAACTTTTCCCCATTCGGCAAATTGAGTAAAAATAATAGCCCTTTCTGCTTCTGAAATTATTTCTTCTAACATGGCAAATAAACGTTGCAGTTTTCCTGAGTTTGTATCGCTAATTTCTACTTTTTTCCTACTGCCTTTTTTGATTTGTAGAAGTACGGGATGGTTACAAAGTTGTTTGAGTTTTACCAATAGAGCTAAAATTTTACCTCTTCGCTGAATCCCATCAGCAGCTTCAATTTCTGCTAAGGAAGTTTCAACTATGTCTTGATAAAGTTTTGCTTGTTCATTTGCTAGTGGGCAAAAGATAGTATTTTCTTGTTTTTCTGGCAAGTCTTGAATAATATCTTTGTCAGTTTTGAGCCGACGTAAAATAAATGGTTGAACCAGAGAACGCAAAGTTTGTAATGAATTTGTATCTCCATATTTTTCAATAGGAATAGCAAAGCGACGTTGGAAAAATTGTTTTTTTCCTAAATATCCAGGATTCAAAAAATCTAAAATTGACCATAATTCTGAAAGGCGATTTTCTACGGGAGTTCCTGTTAAACCAATTCTAAAGGATGTTTCTAATTTTCTTACAGCTTGGGATTGTTTTGCCTCTGGATTTTTGATATTTTGAGCTTCATCAACTATTATTGCTTGCCATTCTATTGTCTGTAATATTTTTTCATCTCGATACAATAAAGCGTAACTGGTTATTACTAAATGTTTGTCTTTAACTACTTTGAGAAACTGTTTACCTTTGGCGCGTTTATCGCCGTGATGTACTATTACTTTTAAGGTTGGTCCGAATTTTTTAACTTCCCTTTCCCAGTTCCCTAATACTGAAGTAGGACACACTAATAATGTAGGTGCTTCTAGTAATTCTTGTTCTTGTTGATTGAGAAGAAAGGCTATTGTTTGAATGGTTTTCCCCAGGCCCATGTCATCGGCCAAACAAGCACCCAAACCCCAACGTTCCAAAAATGTTAACCAACTTACGCCTCGCGCTTGATAAGGTCGTAGCTCTCCATGAAAATTTTTCGGAGTCTGAATTTCCTCTAAAGAACGATTATTTGTCAAAGTGTCCAGAAGTTCTTGGAGTTGACCGCCAGCTTCAAAATTAACGACGGGCAACTTTTCCATAACTTGAGTGTCTCCAGTGGCCAATCGCAAAGCATCTTCTAAAGATAGGGCCATTTCGTCTTGACGACTAGCAAAGAAATTTTGGGCAGCCCGCACATCTTGGGGTTGTAGTTCGACCCACTCGCCGTTAATTTCTACTAAGGGGCTATCTTTTGCCACTAATTGATTAAATTCGGCTTTGGTTAATTTCTGACCTCCAATAGACAATTCCCACTGAAAATTGAGGAGACTTTTTAAGCCTAGTCTTTCAGTTTTTTTAATTTTTGGAGCTTGGGCACGAATACTTA
>NZ_CEZPJD010000854.1:0-1336 GCF_983059655.1 Okeania sp. | reverse complement strand
AATTTAATTGTTCTTCCTTGATAGTTGAAACTTGCTACAGGATTTTTCCAAATTGTCTTGGCATCGACTACAAAATCCGGGTCATCTATGGCTTGAAGACAATATTCTAAAGTCCAATTTTTTGAATTTTTGGATGGTGAATGAAGGTGAAAACAGGTAATGAATTGATTTTCTGTGATTTTATATTGTTGTAGAGGGGATTGCCAATTATCGAGTATTTTGCTAATTTGCTGTGTTTCTTTAATGGCAGGTAATTTTAAAGCTGATTTTTCTGATAAGGATTTTAACCATTGTTTAATTGCGGGATTTAATGAGGCAATTTCTGTTTGATATATTTCGGATGATATTTGTCTAATTTGTGTGTCTATTGTTGTTTGTAAGAAATCTTGGAGTAGTTCTTGACTTGCTCTGAGGATTGGTAATTTTGAAGTATTATTTTGGGGTATTATTTGTAGATTTTCTAAGGAAATAGGCGACTGCCAATCTAGTTGATATGTGCGACAAACAAGAGGCATTTGTAGGGTGAAATTTTTCAGTCTATTTTGGTCTGTAGCACTATCAAGTAAAGGTTGCCAAATAGCAAAAATTTGTTCATTTGATTGTTGTTCAATAGTTGGTAAAAATTTACATCTTGCTAATAAGTCAAGATTCCATCTAGCAACATGAGACCAAAACCTTAAATCTGCCCCTATGAAAGATTCAGCGATGTTGCCCAGAGGAAAAGAGTGTAAAAATTCTATTGTTTGTATAGGGTTTAGGCAAATTCCTTCTATTTGCCAGGGATAAAGATATAACTTTTCTGTGGTTTCAGAGAAGTTAGTAGCAGAATGAAGTGGGTATAGTTTTTGACTAGATTCTAATGATTTTGTAGGAAGAGCTAAAGTTTTGTTTGTTGTGATTTTCTGATTTTTTAAAGAGAAATTAATTTTTTCCTCGCATAGGTTTAATAGTTCATTTACAGTTATTGCATAAGGATTATTAGTAATTTTTCCTGTTTCACCAGCATCCTCTTCTATAATTCTGCGCCAAGTTTCTCCCCAAATAAATAAAGAACTAGATTGTTGATGTTCGGTCAGCCAAAAACTATGTAAAATTGCCATCTTAAATATCTATCAAAAAGGTTATATTTTGACTACTAAATTTTTCTACTGTAAATCTTTCAATAATGAAATTTAACAATGAAAAACGGCATCCGAGTTCAAATAACTAGATGCAAACTTCATCATTTGCGATGAAAGGTAAGTAGGATTATTATAGCGGTTTCTCTTCAGTAAAATTCTCGAGATATTAGGAGAGTTGGAAAATTTCACTACTCATCTCCTCTGGCGTGGTGCTT
>NZ_CEZPJD010000853.1:0-3295 GCF_983059655.1 Okeania sp. | reverse complement strand
AGAATTACAGTTGAGGATATTTCCTCTGGCCCAATAAAATTCAACGCTTTTGACATGGCGATGAATACTTCTTTCTCTACCCTCGGAGGAACATTCTGTTTTTTCAACCATTCCGAGAAGGTATATCTGTCCATTTTTTCTACATATTCCTGGCCTTGAAGCATAGCTGGAATCAGACCTATGCCAAATCTAATTTTTTCTGGCCAGGTTAGCATATCATTATTGCGGAGAATAGCCACTACTCCATTCAAAGGTGCTGGAATATCAGGAAAATCAAATCTAGAGTATGTTCCTGGTTTTTCTGGCTGATTAAAAATCATCGTATGCTGTTTCCATTGCAGTCTATCCTCTATATTTAGTTCTTTGAATAGCTGCAACATATTTGGATAGGCTCCAAAAAATATATGTAGACCGGTCTCGTACCAGTCTCCTTCTTCGTCTTTCCAGGCTGCTACCTTACCTCCAAGAACGTCCCTTCTTTCTAGGACTATTGGAGTATGACCCATGTCTGTTAGATATTTGGCACAAGAAAGACCGGCTAGTCCCGCTCCCGCGATCGCAACTCGCATTTACTTGGTAAAAACCTCTTTAATTCAATTTACTTTTTTTTTATTATTATTACTTTACAAGTTGTTACAAATTTCAGCAACATCTTATTTGTTATTTTTAATTCCATTTGTCTAAATTTTTGCTACATGTACTTTTGACAAAAACTAGACAAGTGTGGTAATGTTACAGCAAAATAAGTAATATAATCTGACTATCTTAATAAAATTTAAAAATATATACTTAAATTTCCTTTTGAATATCAATGACAGATTAAGATTAACAGACTATGGGTCAGAGGCGATCGTAAAAAAAAAATTAAATCTATAAATATATTTTCTAAGTTTAAGTATGTAGCCATGAAGAAAAAAAGGCCAAGTAAGGAATAAGGAGGCAGAGAGCAGAATGTAAACTCTGTAAATTTAAATTTGAGGGTGCGATCGAGGAAATCTCAAGCATAGTTGTGTCTCTTAAAAAAAATTATCTTGGTCCATAACTCATAAATAAATTTAGTTATTTTCAACTTTATAGGTAGACAGCAGGTAAAAATATATTTGATTATTCCTATCTATTGCTTCTGGCCTTATGCCTTCCTTTCACAGGGTGAGGCTATCCTCAAAGCTTGAGAAGTTTGAAACGATAGAATAATCAACAACAGGACAGAATAAAGAAAACGAAGGCATGGGCAAAGTAGTCGGCATAGACCTGGGTACAACAAACTCCGTAGTCTCCGTCATGGAAGGCGGAAAACCCATAGTGATAGCCAATTCAGAAGGAATGCGGACAACTCCATCTGTAGTTGGGTTCACCAAGGAAGGAGAACGAATAGTAGGACAAATGGCCAGGAGACAAACTGTTCTGAACCCTCAGAACACTTTCTACGGGGTCAAACGATATATTGGACGTAAATACTCTGAACTATCTCCAGAGTCAAAGCGAGTTCCCTATACAATTCGCCGAGATGAATATGGCAATGTCAAAATTAAATGTCCTCGGATGAAACGAGATTTTGCTTCCGAAGAAGTCTCAGCAATGATTTTGCGGAAGCTAGTAGATGAAGCAAGTCGCTATCTGGGAGAAGAAGTTACAGGAGCAGTAATTACCGTACCAGCCTATTTTAATGATTCCCAAAGACAGGCTACTCGTGATGCAGGGACAATTGCCGGTTTAGAAGTCAAAAGAATTCTCAATGAACCAACGGCTGCATCTCTGGCTTATGGATTAGAGAATACAGAAAATCAAGTAATTTTGGTCTTCGACTTGGGTGGAGGGACATTTGATGTATCAATATTAGAGGTGGGAGATGGAGTATTTGAAGTTAAATCTACGAGTGGAGATACCCAATTAGGGGGTAATGACTTTGACCAACGAATAGTAAATTGGTTGGCAGAACAATTTTTAGAGACAGAAGGAATAGATTTAAGGACAAGCGATCGCCAGGCATTACAACGGTTGATGGAGGCTGCGGAGAAAGCTAAAATAGAGTTATCTGGGGTTGGAGTGACTGAGATTAACCTACCGTTTATTACGGCTACACAAGATGGCCCCAAACATTTGGAGACTAGGCTGACTAGGTCTCAATTTGAAGGACTTTGTGGGGATTTAATTCCCAGAATTGGACGTCCTGTAAAAATGGCATTAAAAGATGCTGGTATTAATCCTTCTATGATTGATGAAGTAGTATTAGTGGGTGGTTCAACTCGGATTCCTTTTGTCCAAGATTTAGTTCGTTCTCTGATAGATATAGAACCAAATCAAGGAGTTAATCCTGATGAAGTTGTGGCTGTGGGAGCTGCTATTCAGGCCGGAATTTTAGCTGGGGACGTGCGAGATGTACTGTTGTTGGATGTTTCACCATTATCTTTTGGCTTAGAAACTATTGGTGGGGTGATGAAAAAACTTATTCCCCGCAATACTACTATCCCAGTGCGACGTTCTGATATTTTTTCTACTTCAGAAAATAACCAGACTGTAGTTGAGATTCATGTTATTCAGGGAGAACGAGAAATTGCAGTGGAGAATAAGTCTCTAGGAAAATTTAAACTTACGGGTATCCCTCCTGCTCCACGAGGCGTGCCACAGATACAAGTAGCTTTTGATATTGATGCTAATGGTATTTTGCAGGTGACTGCAATGGATAAAACTACAGGTAGGGCTCAAAGTATTACTATTCAAGGGGCATCGACTTTAACTCAGCAAGAAATTAGTCAGATGATTCGGGATGCTGAAAAATTTGCGGAAACAGACCGACTAAGAAGGGAGCAAGTAGAAAAGAGAAATCGCGCAGAGGCTCTAGCCTTTCAAGCTGAACGACAGCTCCGGGAGGTGGCCTTAGATTATGGTATGCAATTTGCTGCTAGGAGTCGTCAAAGGATCGAGATGTTGATTAGAGAGCTACGGGATAGCCTGGAGAGGGATGATGAGCGGGGTATCGATCGGGTGGGAGTTGATTTACAGGATGCTCTGTACGATCTGAATCGTGAAGTTTCAATTTATACTTCTGAATCTGAGGATGATGATTTCTTTGGGTCTGTGCGTCGGAGTATTTCTGGAGAGGACCGCAAGCGCAAGGAACGTTATGATTATGATAGTAGGATAGATCGTCGGCCTCCGGATCGAATTAATTATAACAAACCGACTAGACCTAATCGTTATTATCAGAGTGATGATTGGAATGATGATGATTGGTTGTAACTATTTTAGATTTGAGGGGGGTTCATTAATGGATCATGGATCATGGATAATTGAT
>NZ_CEZPJD010000852.1:0-3308 GCF_983059655.1 Okeania sp. | reverse complement strand
TCATGTCTGAAAAATATTTACTGTTCAGCAGTTTTTTCCAAAAATTTAATAAGTTGGAGGATTTGAGAATTTCCTAACGGTAATTAATCGCCACTGTTATAGCAATATTTTTGTCATTTTTATGAGGGATAGCTTAGAAGTAAAGGCAATTTATCATTTTATGAAGCTCAAAAAAATAGAAAGATATTTAGCCTTGCATTCTGCCAAAAATCCTGATAGTATGTAATTATTGGGAGGCGTTCGCACCTACGCATGACTTTTTGTTCAACCTAAGTATAGTACTATTTATCTGAAGTGACGTTTGAAACAATCGAGCATCAAACATAGCAATACTTTGAATAAAACGCCCCTTAAATTTCCTGACAAATGCGCTCCAAAGCCTCTTTTGGGTCAGCAGCAGCAGTAATAGGTCGGCCAATAACAAGATAATCGGCTCCAGCTTTAATAGCTTGAGATGGAGTAAGCGATCGCTTCTGGTCTCCTTTCTCTGCCCAAGTTGGCCTCACTCCCGGACAAACCAACACAAAATCATCACCACAAACCCGCCTCAACTGTTCCACCTCTTGAGGAGAACAAACCGCCCCACCTAAACCAGATTCCTGAGCCAACAAAGCCATCTGCAAAGCATACTCTGGCAACTCCAGGGGAATTTTGAGGTCAAAAGCCACATCACGAGAAGTCAAACTGGTCAAAATAGTAATAGCAATTAACCTGGGAGGATTTTGTCCTGTAACTTTTGCCCCTTCCACAATAGCTTCTTGAGCAGCAGTCAAAGCTACTCTGCCAGCCGTAGCATGGATAGTCAACAAATCGACACCATAACTAGCAGCAGATCGACAAGCTCCAGAAACAGTATTAGGAATATCGTGAAACTTTAAATCCAGAAAAATCCGCTTCTGACGTTCTTTGAGAATGGATAGAATTTTTTGGCCACAACTAACAAATAATTCTAGACCAACCTTCCACCAGATTATTTCCGGTAATTTTTCTATCAGAGCGATCGCTGCTGCCTCAGTCGGAACATCCAACGGGACTATAATTTTATCAATATTAATCACTTTCGCTAGTATTGTTTAATTTTCGGTAGCTTATTTTTGGGCAGTCAAACAAAAAAAGTGACATCTCCCACACTATAGCCTCAGCTTAGTGTGGGCTTCTCGTTTCGCAGCCCCGGTATCCCGTCGGGCTCCACGAGCTTTAAAGACGGAATGCCCTACCGCCCTATTTTTTATATTTATCGCTGCATTCAAGTCGCGGTCAATCACAACACCACAATGTGGGCAAGAATGGGTTCGTATGTTTAATTCTTTATCGACTTTTTCTCCACAATTTGAGCAATCTTGGCTAGTATTTTTGGGGTTCACTCCTACAGTTTTCTGTCCAGCATTTCCGGCTTTGACAGTCAAAATAGATAGGAATTTGCCCCATCCAGCATCATTAATTGATTTACTCAAACGGGTCTTTGCTAGCCCTTTGATATTTAAGTTTTCATGGGCGATAACCTCAGCTTTTGATAACAATTCATTGGCTGTTTTGAAATGAAAGTCTTTACGTTTATCAGCGACCTTTTTATGTTGTTTGGCTACAGCTTTAACAGCTTTTAACCACCTTTTGCTACCTTTTTTCTTTCGAGATAAACGTTTCTGTAGAGTCTTTAATCGCTGCTGAGATTTTCGATAGTATTGGGGTATGGGGACAGATTCTCCTTCACTTGTTACTAAGAATTCCTTCAACCCCATATCAATTCCCAGAGTGTTTTTTAATGTAGGTTCAACTTTAGTTGTCAAAGCTGGAACTGATTTTTCTTCTAGGGATAAAGTCACATAATAACCATCAGCTTTACGACTAATAGTAACAGTTTTAATTGTCAACCCTTCTGGTATTGGACGATGCTGAATTAACTTTACCTTTCCTATTTTGGGCAAATTAATTTTATTTCCTTCAATACAGTTTTGTTTGATTTGAGGATAAGTAAAACTGCGATAACGTCCTTTTCCTTTAAACCTTGGTTTCCCTAATTTATGTCCATTTTTGTCTGCTTTAAACCATCTATCAAAGGCAAGTTTTACCCGTTTTATGCAATCCTGTAAAACTTGAGAATGAATTAGCTTGTATTCACAAAACTTATCTTTGGTATTGACCAAATCTCGTTTTTGAGAGTAATAATCTGGAATTTCTCTTAGTTGAGGAATGGGCATCACCAAGGGGCAAGCATTAACCGGACAGCGATTTTCTTCCCACCACGAGAACCGCTCCCCTAACCTATAGTTGTACTGCCGACGCAACAATTCCAACCACATTTCTATTGTGGCTAACTGTTCTTTATTTGGCCTTAATTTATATTGGTAGGCAGTGCGCATGGTGGAAAATTTCCAGAGTTATAGGCAACATCATAATACAAGTTTTTCAACCAGGGCGAAAGCTTCTGGTAGGATATTTGCAAATTAAATGAGCATCGAACCCATTCAATTTGCTGCCGATTCATCTAACACCAAATCTGCATAAATATGGTGTGAGACTTCTCGGCGATTCAGCTAATTTTTTGAGACTTTGAGTCTGAGTATTCAGTATCAGAAATTCGAGGGTTGTCTATTTCTGGGCAGTCAAAGAAAAAAAAACTAAGACGTTGTAGTTTTGAGTCATTTCCACCTAGAGAATTTCCCCCGGTCAGAGTCAGAATTTCTCTCTACTAATTTTTTCAGACTTTAAGTTTTAACAAAAGTATTAATTAATTCTTCACCAACCGGACAAAATTTTTCTTACCCACCCGTAGAACCTTACCATCAAGGTCTACCGGAGAGTCAAAAGTCAAATTCTGGTCTGAAATACGGTCGTCATCCAAACGTACAGCTCCCCCAGCAATTTTTTTCCTAGCTTCAGAGCTACTCTTACACAAACCACTAGCACTAACAACATAAAACAACTTCGCTGGAAACTCCACAGTAGCCAAAGAAAACTCTGGCACTGCGTCAGTTTGACTCATATCTCCCTCAAGCACCACTTTCAAAGCCGTTTGTTGAGCTGACAAAGCAGTTTCCCTACCGTGGTACTGAGACGCAATATCCAAAGCCAACAACTTTTGTCTTTCGCGAGGATTTTCTGGCAGAGTATCAAGAGATAAATTAGTCAATAGTTCAAAATACTGTTCTATCTGGTCATCAGGAATTTTTTCCAACTTAGAATACATACTCAGAGGGTCTTCCGATAAACCCACATAATTTCCTAGAGACTTAGACATTTTCTGTACCCCATCAGTCCCTAACAAAATTGGCATTAACAGACCAAACTGAGTCTTCTTACCAAAATGC
>NZ_CEZPJD010000851.1:0-3310 GCF_983059655.1 Okeania sp. | reverse complement strand
GGCAACCCAAAAGCATTTTTCTACCCCCTACTCCCTACTCCCTACTCCCTACTCTCTACTCCCTACTCCCTACTCCCTACTCCCTACTCCCTACTCTAAGTGCCAAAAATAATTTTGTGGTCTACTCAAATGAAAAGCGCTGTAAATCTAAGTTAGACGCTATACCAGGATTAATTTTGGGTCAAAGTGAAGTTAACGTCTTAGAAATAACTGGCGCTTATGGAGCGATCGCTAACCGTGGAGTAGGAAACCGCCCTCATACCATTAGAAAAATTATTGATAGTAGCGACTGTAGCGATCGCAATAATATTTACCAAAAAATTGGGTTTAAAGCCTCCCCTTTTAAGGGGATAATAAATAAAAATTTTCCTGTTCGTCAATCCTCTTCTTTTCAAGGAGAGGTAATTCTAAATTCGCGCATTCTTGAAACTTGTCGTTGTATTTATTCCTATAATTCAGACCCAAAGTGTGAAAACCCTCAAGGGGATATTCAAGCTAACCGCCAGATTTTACAACCACAAACTGGCGATCGCTACTCCAGATTCAAAACTTTATTGGCCATCAAGAAAATATTTTAATATTGTAGGGCCATTGAGTTATTTTAGCGATCGCCTAAATTATTCGTGGCCAATAGTTTATGGCCACAATTCAGACCGAACCTTCTAGGGAATTCCTACGGAATATAGTTGATTAAGCTTTTATTTCTTTGATCCTTGTAGGGAAGATCCCATTCTGATATGATATTTTACAAAAGTTAGTAATAAAGACTTAGAATCAATAGCTTCAAAGTCTGTCCAAGATCCCAACTACAGTGAGTGGTCTTAGCTTTTTAGACTTGTCTATTTATTTAGCTCAACCCACCAAAAAACCTCAAATCTCTTCTTATTAAGAAGATTTGGCCAGGAAAATGGGTAAGTTTATGATTAAATTTTCATAGATAAGTTTGAATGGATTATTACCAGAATCAACACGGCTCAAGAAATGCTCAGGAATTTTTCCTGGACTTACCAAGAAGCTGAGACTCACCCAAAAAATATGGGATTATGTCATTCAACTTTGTTTTATGTTAGAGGGGAACTATTGTGAAAAAACCAGATAGAGTAGTATTAATTGGAGTTGCCGGAGACTCTGGATGCGGAAAATCTACTTTTTTGCGTCGTGTAACAGATGTATTTGGAGAAGATTTTGTTACAGTTATCTGCCTGGACGACTACCATAGTTTAGATCGTAAGCAACGTAAAGAAACAGGAATTACTGCTCTCGATCCAAGGGCCAATAATTTTGACTTGATGTATGAGCAAATTAAAGCTCTCAAGGAAGGTCAGTCTATTGATAAGCCAATTTATAACCACGAAACTGGCATGATTGACCCACCAGAAAAAATTCATCCCAATCATATCATAGTAATTGAGGGTCTTCATCCTCTATTTGATGAGCGCGTGCGATCGCTACTTGACTTTAGTGTCTATCTAGACATTAGTGATGAAGTAAAAATTGCTTGGAAAATCAAGCGCGATATGGCAGAAAGAGGCCATCGTTATGAAGATGTACTTGCTTCTATCAATGCTCGTCGTCCAGATTTTGATGCTTATATTGACCCACAAAAAGCTCACGCAGATGTGGTAATTCAAATTCTACCAACTAAACTTATTCCTGATGACAAAGAACATAAGGTATTACGAGTGCGCTTGATCCAACGTGAAGGTGTAGAAGACTTTGAACCAGTATATCTGTTTGATGAAGGATCGACTATTAACTGGATTCCTTGTGGACGTAAGCTTACTTGTTCCTATCCTGGAATTAAAATGTTCTATGGCCCAGATGCCTATTTCGGCCATGAAGTTTCTGTCTTAGAAGTAGATGGTAACTTTGATAACCTGGAAGAAATGATTTATGTTGAAGGACACCTCAGCAATACTTCTACTAAATATTATGGTGAGATGACTCACATGATGAGGGAACACCAAGATTATCCAGGTTCCAATAATGGTAGTGGACTTTTCCAAGTTTTAGTTGGTTTGAAAATGCGTTCAACTTATGAGCGTTTGACTGCTAAAGTTTCCCCTGATGAAAAGGTAGCAGCAGCAGTTTCATAACATCAATATCTAAAAGAAAATTTTCTATCTGAAAATAAGCGCGAGTGGTTAATTTCACTTCGCGTTTTTTTTTGTTTAAAGAAGTAAGAAGGAAAAAGGCATTTAGTTATCTACCAGAGAAGGAAGGTACCGAAAAACAAAAAAATCTTGGCGCTGTCTGAGCTTTAAGCTTTTGATACCTCAAATGTAGCGTTATAATTACTAAGTTTGCAAATCAACTAACAATCATATAGAAACAATGAGTGATTTTCAAGTATGCGATCGCGATTTGAACGCAACTATCCTATCTAATTATTTACAAGCTGATAGTATTGCTGTCGATACAGAAGCAATGGGATGTGCGATTCGTTGAGCTAAAAAGTTTAAGTCCAAAGACCTTAAACGTATAGCTCGTAAGGGATGGAAGGGTAGATACCTAACCTCCTTATAACTATATATCTGTGGCCGGAAAAGGTGGCCAACTTCTAAGTCAAAGGGTAGGAATCCTGGCTCATACAGGGAAAAATCACCGCCCGGAGAAGTACGGTATCTCCCACAATTCTAAGACTGATTACCAAAGGATTGAAGCTGGGAGAAAAGGGAACTGAGGAGTAATTTGGACTTCCAAGATAGAACCCGAACCAACTGACAATGATTAACGAAAGTGAACATCTGGCTTGAACTCCAGTCAGCTTCAAGTAGTGAAATCCAAATTGATACACTGCGTACAAAATATGTGCAAGGGAAAAGATGAGGGTTTATCCCAGCTACTCATACAGACTTACGAAAATACCCCTGGAGAAAGGATGGATCTAAAGTCAGAAAACCCGGATATATGGAACGAAGTAACCCCTAGATAGCTCTACAATCAAGGTCGATAAATTGTAGTAGTGACAAATCTAAGCGCAAGCTCTCTAGGGATAGAGATGGAGTAAAAAGCCAAAAGCCAACCTGTAATGGGATGGATTAGCTGACGTACTCACGATTTAACTAAAAGATAAGGAACTGATTAGGAGTCACAATGTCGCAAGCGAGTTTCAAGACTACGTTCATAGAATGGTCTAACATCCCCTGGACAAAAGTTCGTCGGAAAGTATTCAAGCTCCAAAAAGCTATTTATCAAGCAGTCAAAAGTGGTAATAAAGCAAAAGCGAGACGACTTCAGAAAATACTACATAAGTCATACTATGCAAAGCTCTTAGCAGTTAAGCAAGTAACACAGGACAATTCTGGAA
>NZ_CEZPJD010000850.1:0-3314 GCF_983059655.1 Okeania sp. | reverse complement strand
CTGATAGTTTAGACCGAATTGTACCAATTGTTCAGCCGGATGGACGTAGCAATCATGATGAAATTTTTGTAGACCGCAGCGCTCAATTGAAGGGATTGGATTGTCATACAATTTATACAATTCCTATTTCAATGGTCTATTCTAATCAAGCGCCAAATCTCAAAGTTGAATATGACGATCCACAGGTTTTACCTATGATTATGGTGGAGACTCTGGAGGGGGATGTTTACGATTTGGGAGTTGCTACAATTAGAGAAATTATTGATAGAAGGGTTAGTGAAGTTAATCCAGATTTATGTTTAGAAAGGGATGTATTTGAAAGTCGAGAAGTTTTAGATAGACTTTGTTTAATGAGTGGGGGTCATGTCCGGGATTTAATGTTATTAATGCAGAGTGTAATTAAACGTGCGGGAGGTAATTTACCGATTTCTGCCAAAGTGGTACAAAGAGCTATTACGGAGGCAAGACTTCCTTATAAAAGATCGGTTCAACAGGAAGAATGGCAAATATTAGTTGATGTTTTTCGCTCTAAAAATATATTGAATAATCAGCAACACCGGGATTTATTGTTTAATCGTTGTTTGCTGGAATATACTTTCTTGGATGAGGAGGGAGAAAAGCAAACTTGGTATGATGTTCATCCTTTAATTAAAGGAGTTCGTGAATTTAAGGAGTTGTTGGAATGAAGGGAGAAAAAGTTGTTTTGGAAGAGGATGTACAGTCAACTTTTGCAGAGGAATATCAAGATTTATTGAATGTTGTTAGGTTTATTGAAGGTTTTGGTTTATTGTTTGTAGAATGTTCGCCTCCACAGGGAACGGAAATTATTGAAAAAATTCGGCAGGATATTCCCCAAGAAAGGGTAGATGTTTTGCGTTTGGATAAGACTACTTATAATTTTTATAATCTGGTAAAAGATTTGCCAAATTTAGCAGAGATTGATGTTTTGTTTGTGACTGGTTTGGAATATTCTCTCTATCAATATGAGGAGGAGATGAAGGAAAGGGGCTTGGATAGTAATGAGATTATTTCTATTAGTAGAAGGGGAGTACCTCCTGTTTTGATTAATTTGAATCAGCAGCGAGAAAGATTTAGGGATGATTTTGATATTTGCTTTGTGTTTCTGTTACCAAGGTTTGCTGTAGATTACTTGATTAAACGTGCCCCAGATTTTTTTGATTGGCGTTCTGGGTTATTTCTGTTTCCTATGAGTGAGGAATATTTACGACAGGAATCTTTAAATATTTGTGGAAAAGAATTAGATGATTATAAAAAGCTTACCCGGCAACAACGTAAGTCTGAATGGTTGAGAATTAAAAGTTTGATTTATGAAAATTTGGCTCCTGCTGAATATCAGGCAAATTTGTTGGTGATAAAGGCTTTATTGGATAGAAAATTTGAGAAATACGAAGAAGCAATATTAGCCTGTGATGAAGCATTAAAAATTCAAGCTAATAATTATGAAGCCTGGAATAATAAAGGCGTTGCACTAGAAAAATTAGAAAGATATGAACAGACATTTGCTGCTTTTGATAAAGCTCTAGAAATTCAACCAGGCTTTTATGATGCTTGGAATAATAAAGGCGTTGCACTAGAAAAATTAGAAAGATATGAACAGGCGCTAGTTGCTTTTGATAAAGCTCTAGAAATTCAACCAGACTATTCTGATGCTTGGAATAATAAAGGCGTTGTACTAGAAAAATTAGAAAGATATGAACAGGCGCTAGTTGCTTATGAAAAAGCTCTAGAAATTCAACCAGACTATTCTGATGCTTGGAATAATAAAGGTGATGCACTAAGAAAACTAGAAAGATATGAACAAGCGCTAGTTGCTTATGAAAAAGCTCTAGAAATTCAACCAGACTATTATGATGCTTGGAATCGTAAAGGCATTGCATTAGAAAATTTAGAAAGATATGAACAGGCACTTGCTGCTTATGAAAAAGCTCTAGAAATTCAACCAAATAAATACTACATCTGGCGCAATAAAGGCTTAATATTCGCTAAAATGGGAAAATATGAGCAGGCAATTACTGCTTATGATAAAGCTTTAGAAATCAAACCAGATTATCACAATGCATGGTACGATAAAGGAATTAACTTGAGAGATTTAGGAAGATATGAACAGGCAATTACTGCTTATGATAAAGCTTTAGAAATCAAACCAGATTATCACAATGCCTGGAGCAATAAAGGCTGGGTACTGAAAAAACTAGGAAGATATGAACAGGCAATAAATGCTTATAATAAAGCTTTAGAAATTCAACCTGGCAATAATAATACTTGGGGACTTAAGGGAGATTTACTGCAATATTTAGATAGATATGAGGAGGCAATCTCTGCTTATGAAAAAGCTTTAGAATTTAAACCCAATGACGATAAAGCTTGGTATAATAAAGGCAATGCACTGATTGAAATACGCCGTTTTAAAGAAGGTTATGACAGCATAATAAAAGCCTATGAAATAAACCCTAATTTTGTTGAAGAAATATATAGTCAAAACATAAAAAATATTCTCACTAAAATAGGGTGGTATAAATTGAAAGAAATTTTTAATAAGACTTTTAGAATGATAGGTTTAAAACCTTGAGTAATCAAAATAATAGTCTTAATACAGTAACTTTGCTTGAACAACAATGCAACCCAACAAAAAATACTACTTATAACTTATATGTGTTGGGTTTCGCTTCCTCAACCCAACCTACTAATATTTTGAGTAACTTGCAACGGCTCAAAAAAGAACGTTGGGGAAATAAACTATTAGCAGATACAGAAAAATTATTAGAAAACCCTCAGATAAAAATATTACTTTCTCAGACAGTTGAAGAAGAAAAAAGCAAGGAAGAAAAAATTGATGGGGACTCAAACTTCAATCAATTATAAACATCTAACTGATAACTGAAATTTGCCCCCCGAGCAAGCCAATTCTGGGGGGAACAAGAGTTAATTTGCTGATAAAAGTCCCCCAATTTTGGAGGATTTAGGGGGCTTGGATATAGCAAATTTCTCAGACATCCTCTAATGCATATTAGTTGGAAACTTTTGGTAGGAATTTCCCCCTAAACTTCCTTCAAAAATTATTTGACTGATAACTGATAACTGAATTTTTCCCCCCTAGCAAGCCAATTCTGGGGGGAACAAGAGTTAATTTGCTGATAAAAGTCTCCCAAAATTGGGGGATTTAGGGGGCGAGTGATGTCGCAAATTTCTCAGACATCCTCTAATGCATATTAGTTGGAAACTTTTGGTAGGAATTTCTCCCTAAACTTCCTTCAAAAATTATTTGACTGATAACTGAATTTTGCCCCCCGAGC
>NZ_CEZPJD010000849.1:2082-3317 GCF_983059655.1 Okeania sp. | reverse complement strand
GAAAAAGTCAAAAGTCAAAAGTCAAAAGTTAGAAGTGAACAAGAAGTTAGAAGTGAGGAAGAAGGCAAAAGTGGAATTGATTTACCTGAAAAAAATGTAGTTGATTTGGAGCCATATACAGCGCCAGAAAAAACAAAACCATTAATTTTTTCTGAAGCACCCATACCCATAGTTCAAGAACAACCAAAATTCATTCCACCAATTGAACCAATTACAACAATAGGTCATCTAGATCGAGTAGCAATAGCCAATCAAAAATTAATCATATCTGGATGGGTAGGTTCTTACAATTTTGCTTCTGTAGAAAGCTTTAAAGTTTTCATCGGCAGTCAAGAATATACTTCTTTTGAACAGAAATTAGGTCTACCTAGCCCAGATGTCGCAAAAGTTCAGACTAAGCTTAATAATGCTGAAAATGCTAGATTTATTCTAGAAATACCTCTGACAAAAGCAGAACTTAAAAACTGCCAAAATACTCTAATTACTCTGACTCCAATATTTCAAGGGAAAGAGGGAGAAATTCTATTTCAACTATTTAATCCGTCCCTCCCAATTCCTGACGATAAATATATAGAAGGAAAAGCAATTAACTTTATCCAAAGAAGCTGTAAATTTTTAGGCAACTTTATCCAAAGAGTAGGTCTTCAACCCACTGCTGAAGTTTTGGAAATTGGCTGCGGAGTCGGGAATATTGCTTATGGTCTAGCCTATTATTTAAAATCTCCAGGTCGTTATGAAGGGAATGACTTCTCTGAAGAATTAATATCTTGGGCACAGCAAAATATTAGCAGCCATAAACCACATTTCAATTTCCGTCAGATAGACTCAGATTTGAAACTTCCCTACAATGACAAAAGTTTTGATTTTGTCTTTATCGGTTCCAGATTTACTCAGGTCGGTGGAAAGGAAATTCGTAATTATTTAGATGAAATTTACCGAGTTTTAAAACCAGATGGTCGTCTCTTATTCCAATGTTTCTTAGTTAACCACGAGTCGGAAAAATTAATATCTGAAGGCAAGAGTTCTCAACCTCTTATTCATAGACTTCAGGAAGGTTTTACTAAAGACCTAAATTCACCAGAAAAAGGGATGGGTTTTCTGGAGTCTTTATTATTGGAGTGGGTTATTAATGCTGGTTTCAATGTATTAGGAAAATATTATGGTTCTTGGTGTGGACGAGTGGGTAAGAGAAGTTATCCAGATATGGTAATTCTTGAGAAGGAAGAAGTCAGAGT
>NZ_CEZPJD010000849.1:0-1982 GCF_983059655.1 Okeania sp. | reverse complement strand
AATTTACCATCAGAATCTACTTTAAAAATTACTCCTGAATCTAAGTCTTCTGTCTCTCCTTTACTGACGGAAATAATGGCAGATTTGGAGAAATCGCAAATAGAAATCCAAGAAATTAAAGCCGATCTAGAAAAGTTCAAATCTCAAAAGGAAGATATTCCTGTCAAGAGTCTATTTCCTGTAGAACCAGATACCTCAACTACGGCTAAAAAAAAACTTCTGACTAAACCCTTAGAAGAAGTTACTCAAAAGTCAAAACCTCCTACTCCCCCGCCCAAACAAAAACAAGAATTATTGGGTTTATCCGGAGTAACAGTTGATAAATTCTGGGAAATTATTTTAGTAGAAGGAAGAAGGAAGGAGGAAGAAGGAAGAGGGGATTTTTCTGATATAGAAGGAAGAAGGAAGAAGGAAAAAGGAAAAGGAGATTTTTCTGATATAGAAGGAAGAAGGAAGGAGGAAAAAGGAAAAGGAGATTTTTCTGAATCTTTAAGAGAAGGAAGAGGAGATTACTCTAAACCTTCTATTAGTATTCTTACCCCAACCTGGAATTCATCTTTAGATTGGTTTGTGGAAACAGTTTTAAGTGTTCTGAACCAATCTATCCCTAACTGGGAATGGTGTATTGTTGATGATGGATCGAAACAACCAGAAATTAGAAATATTCTTGCAGGTTTAGCTGAAAAAGAACCGAGAATTAAAGTTCTACTTTCAGAAGATAATGGCGGAATTAGTGCTGCTACAAATAAAGCTCTAAATATGGCTACAGGAGAATATATTTGTTTATTAGACCATGATGATACTCTGGCTCCCACAGCATTAGAAGATAGTCTCAATAAACTGGCAGAAGGATTCGATGTAGTTTATTCCGATGAAGATAAAATTGATTTTTCTGGGTTAAATTATATCGTTCCATTCTTTAAACCTGACTGGTCTCCTGAATATTTTCGTGGTGTTATGTATGTCGGTCATTTATTATGTGTCCGTCGAGAATTAGCTTTAACTGCTGGTGGTTTTAAGAGTGAATTTGATGGAGTACAAGACTAT
Organism: Okeania sp.; assembly: GCF_983059655.1. Lineage (NCBI taxonomy): Bacteria > Bacillati > Cyanobacteriota > Cyanophyceae > Oscillatoriales > Microcoleaceae > Okeania > Okeania sp. Next base: position 935 of record NZ_CEZPJD010000849.1, on the reverse strand, counting down.
GAGTTTATGTTACGAGTTTCCGAACAAACTAATAAAATTGCTCATATTTCTCGACACCTTTATCATTGGCGACAAGTTAAAGGAAGTATTTCGGGAGATGCCGATGCTAAAGCAGGTATTGAAGTAGTACAACAAGCTGCCGTTAAATCTCATTTACAAAGAATTGGTTTAGCAGCAAAAGCAGAACCAGGTTTAGGTAAACATCGGATAAATATTAATCCTTTGCCTAGAAATAATCATCCTTTGATTAGTCTAATTATTGCTGCTCCTAATCTTTCAGAAAATATTGATAAATGGTCGGAAAATCTTTTGTCTGTTTCAACTTATCCCAAAAATGAAGTGATTTTAGTGGGTGGGGAAAAAACAGAAAATATTATCGAAAATTCTGCAGTGAAAGTTTTAAATCTATCAGGGCAATTTAATTATTCTCGTGCTTATAATCTGGCTGCCAAAACTGCCCAAGGAGAATATTTTATTTTCCTCAATACTGATTTGGAAGTTGTTACTGAAGATTGGCAACGACATCTTTTATATTACGCCGAACAATCTGATATTGGTGCAGTGGGAGGACTATTAATTTTCCCAGATGGAATTGTTGAACACGCAGGTATTGTATTAGGAAAATCTGGAAAAGTTGATTATGTAATGCGAGGTTTTCCATCTAACCATGATGGTTATGCAGGTTCTTTAGTTTGTGCAAGAGAAGTATCTGCTGTAAGTCGAGATTGTTTGATGGTGAGTAGGCAAAATTTTGAAATGGTTGGAGGTTTTAATGAACACTTTTTCTCTGATTATCAAGATGTTGATTTGTGTTTGAAGTTGAGGAAAAATGGCAAGCGAATAGTATTTACCCCCCGTAGTGTTTTAATTAACCATCAATCAGAGAAACACAGACAAAGAAATTATGATGTGGTTGACTATATGTTGCTCTTAGA
>NZ_CEZPJD010000848.1:0-3320 GCF_983059655.1 Okeania sp. | reverse complement strand
GCTTTGATCGCTCACTAAAAGCAATAGCTGAAGCGCTGAAGCGCTGAAGCGCTGATAGCTGACGGCTGAATGCTTACCACTAAACTATAAGCCTCTTTCTGTAATTCAAATATCTCCATCTGTTTTTCTATCAACATTATTATTTTTCTTGAGTCTTTAATTGTATCCTTTGCTTGTTTTGTTTCAAATTTTTCCGCAATCATTATTATATGTTTTTGTACGATTTTTCGTTTTTTGAAAAACTTGATTCTGTTTTCGAGTTCGTTAAATGTTTCTACATTTTTTTTTCTTATATATCTAATCCTAAGTCTCAAATACTGAGGATTGAAGTTTTCAATAAATAATACGAATAAAAACAATTTAATAAAAAGTATACATTCTTGTACAAAGAATTTTACATTTTTCAACTTAAAAGGCAAGTATTGTATGCTAGAAACAAGAATATCTACAACTTCTTCTTTAACATTTATAGAACTCCAAAAATTAACTTGTAAATGTTTACATGAAAACTCTTTGAGAGCATCTCTCAGATTTTCTCTTTCATTCATACAGCCAAGACAATAAATATACCCAAGATATGCCAAAAATAATCGTTCATTTGTTTCCACAGATAGAGCATCTGTAAAGCACTTGTATGCTTCATCTACAAAAAATTTCTTTCGCTCAAAATTGCTAGATATTTCACTATTTTGTAAGTGTTGAAGACCTGAATTTAACTCTTTCTCTATCAATTTGTCTATTTTGAAATTTGAAGATTCTATTAAACCAGTTATTTCTGCTATTTTTATACCTGAATTAAAACCTTGAGTTAATAATGAAATACTGAAATCAACCATAATGGTGTAACTAGATAGACAACTTTTTAGACTATGGCAGGCAGATTTACTCTCAGAGTTAGATACAAACAAAAGTGTACTTGGAAGTATTTTTGAATCTTTTTCTATAGATGGTTATAATTATAAATCTCAGTAGAGAAATATATAACCAAAAAAAGTAATATATTTTGGCAAAGACAATATACTGGCAAAATTCTGCTATTTATGCTAGTCTTATTCGGCAAAAACCTACAAAAATAATTAAACTCTTTCTTCCCTTCTTCCCTCTTCTCTTTTCCTTTTTAACTTCAATTTAAATTCTAAAAAAATCATAGATATATTTAAAGATATACAATTATAGAGCCATAATCTGGACACAAAGAAAAGTATTATAGTCCAGACTGTCGAAGTATGTACGAAAAAATAACTCCCCCAAGCACAGGTTCTAAAGTCAGTTTCAGCAACGGTCAACCGAATATTCCAGACGACCCCATTATCCCATTTATTCGGGGCGATGGTACAGGGGTAGATTTATGGCCAGCATCTCAAAAAGTCTTTGATGCCGCGATCGCCACTGCCTATGGAGATAAACGCAAAATCAATTGGTTTAAGGTTTACGCTGGTGACGAAGCTTGTGAAAAATATGGCACTTTCCAATATTTGCCGGAAGATACTCTCAACGCTATTAAAGAATATGGTATTGCCATTAAGGGTCCTTTGACCACTCCCATCGGTGGGGGTATTCGGTCTTTAAATGTGGCGTTGCGTCAAATTAACGATCTATATGCTTGTGTTCGTCCTTGTAGATATTACGCGGGTACCCCTTCTCCCCACAAAAGTCCAGAAAAGTTAGATGTCATTATTTATCGGGAAAATACTGAAGATATTTATTTAGGAATAGAATGGCGCGAGGGTACTGATATTGCTAGTAAGTTGATTGATATTTTAAACAAAGACTTAATTCCTGGTACTCCCGAACATGGCAAAAAGCAAATTCGCCTTGACTCTGGTATTGGTATTAAACCTATTAGTAAAACTGGTTCGCAACGGTTAGTCAAACGTGCCATCCAAAATGCTTTACGTTTACCCAAGTCAAAACAAATGGTAACTTTGGTGCATAAGGGTAATATTATGAAGTATACTGAGGGGGCATTTCGTGACTGGGGTTATGAGTTAGCAACTACTGAATTTCGGGCTGAATGTGTGACGGAAAGAGAATCTTGGATACTTTCTAATAAGGAGGAAAATCCTAATATTAGTAGTGAAGAAAATGCTCGAAAAATTGACCCTGGTTATGATGCTTTAACGGCAGAAAAAAAAGCTGAAATTTGCCAAGAAGTTGAGGATGTATTGGCAGCTATTTGGGATAGTCATGGGGATGGAAAATGGCAAGATAAAATTATGGTAAATGACCGTATTGCTGATAGTATTTTCCAACAAATTCAAACTCGACCAGGGGAGTATTCTATACTAGCAACTATGAATTTGAATGGGGATTATTTATCTGATGCTGCTGCGGCTATTGTTGGTGGTTTAGGTATGGGGCCTGGTGCTAATATTGGTGATGAATGTGCTATTTTTGAGGCTACCCATGGTACAGCTCCAAAACACGCAGGCTTGGACCGGGTAAACCCTGGATCTTTGATTCTTTCTGGTGTGATGATGTTGGAATATATGGGTTGGCAAGAAGCGGCCGATCTGATTAAAAAAGGTCTTGAGGTTGCTATTTCTAATGGTGAGGTGACATATGATTTGGCAAGGTTAATGGAACCACCTGTGGCAGCTTTGAAATGTTCTGAGTTTGCTGATGCAATTATCAAACATTTTAAAGATTAGATAAGTGTTCAACAATTAATAATTAATAATTACCTCTCCCTGAAAAGAAGAGAATTGATTAAAAGGAAAATTATTTCTTCTTTAAAGGAGAGGCTTTAAATTTTAATTATTTGGTAAATGATAGGTAAAAAGGTTATTCATCTAGCACTACTGCCGCTACGCGGAAGTCATAAGTCATAAGTCATAAGTCATAAGTCATAAGTATTGACTGGTAAGGCTTTTAAGATTTTGTAACTGGTCAGTTATTTCCGCCATTCTGCACTACTAACTTTTAAGCTAATACCTGATTGATATATAGCCTTTACCCAAGGTCGTGAGGTACAGTTATATTTTGTATTTTTATTCCCTGTTCCCTGTTCCCTCAAGCCTAAAATTTTGTACCTCACTAGTATGGGAATTGCTATAGCGGAATAAAGAAGAAAGTTTTTATTATCTAGGAGATAAGGAAGGAATTAAGGGGTGAAAAATCTTGCTTTGTCTGAGTTTTAATATGAAATAAAAAAAGAATGCTACGAATAATTTTTATGCTGAAAAGACTTTACCTAATAAATGTCAATTTGACTAAAAATAGGGTTGAAAAATAAAATCAATTATTATCAATTATTTGCTCTAAAACCGTAAGCATTTCCTCCGGAATGCTGCGCAAACAGCTATTAGCCATCAGCTATC
>NZ_CEZPJD010000847.1:0-3320 GCF_983059655.1 Okeania sp. | reverse complement strand
GGCGTTGCTGAATTGAAGTATGAATGCGCGATTGTTTGGTTCTAGTCCATGCCCCCGCGCATCCCCCAATTCTGGGGGACTTTTAGAGTTTTATCCCCCCAAAATTGGCTTGCTCGGGGGCAAAATCATACCCTAATTCAGCAACGCCCGGGAGCAAGATGCTCCCACTGTTTTTGTCACAAAAATACTCCCTACTCCCCCACTCCCCGCTCCCTCGCTCCCCTACTCCCCACTCTCTATACAGTAGCAACCGAGGGAGATTGTTTTTGCGGCATACGTTTCCCAGTCATTACCATTTTTACTCCACCTCCAGGAGCTATAGTTACACCACGACGAACTGTTTTAAGCGATCGCTTCTCTGATAAAGCCAAACTATAGCGCTTGAGAATACTTGCTAATACCAGTTTCATTTCAAACATAGCAAATGCTGCTCCAATGCAACGACGACTACTACCGCCAAAAGGTAAAAATTCATAAGCAGAATATTGCCTTTCTAAAAATCGCTCTGGTTTAAATTTTTCTGGTTCGGGATACAAATCTTCACGGCGATGAGCTAGATAAATACAGGGAGCTAGAGCAGTACCCTGTGGATATTCTTGACCCATAATTGTTATTGGCGATCTAGCTATTCGCGCAGATGTAATTATCGCTACTGGGTAGATACGCAGGGTTTCACAGCAAACTGCATTCAGATAAGGCAGCTTGATAACTGCCATTGGATCTGGGTTATCTCCAAGATCATCTAATTCTGACAATAACTTGTTATAAATTTCTGGTTGGTGGTGAATCCAATAAAATGCCCATGCCAAGGCTGTTGCAGTAGTTTCATGTCCTGCTAAAAGCAGTGTAATTAACTCATCATGCAATTCACGATCGCTCATTGCTTCCCCTGCTTCATCCCTAGCTAAAAGCAGCATTGTCAAAATATCTGTTTGTTTGGAGTCTAGGTTTTGACGACGTTCGGCAATTTCTGCATACAGTAACTCATCAATTTCTTGCCGTTGTCTGAGAAATTTGCCCCACGGACTCCATGAACCCAGATCGACTTGTAGAAACTTGAAAAATAGCGCACTTGCTTTCCAGGAAGAAGCGAGTGATTCTAAAACTGAATTCAAAAACTGCTCTAATTTATCATACCTCTGCCCTTCCTCCAAGCCGAAGACTGCCTGTAATATTACCTTTAAAGATATCTCTTGAGTTGATTCTCTCATAGAAAATGGTTGCCCTACTACCCAATTACTAGCTATTTTTTCAGTGATTGCACAAATTAAATCACCATAAGCTTGCATTCGTTCTCCATGAAAGGGTGGCATCAAAAGTTGACGTTGACGTTGGTGGCGATCGCCGTCTAGCAACAATAATGAATTATCTCCCACTAGTGGTGCCAAAAATTTATTCCCATAACCAGAATCAAACTGTTTTGGGTTAGTCTTGAGAATCTCTTCAATGGCCTTCGGATGACTCATAAATACCATTGGATAATTCAATTTTATTTGAAATGTGTCTCCATATTGAGTTGCACATTTTTCCAGAAATGTCAAGGGTTTGGCTACCCACTGAAGCAGTTGAATCAAAGCAGGAGCTTTTGGACCTGGTAGTTGTGTCATTTCAGTTATCAGTTATCAGTTATCAGAACCTCCGGCCAAAGCCAGGGGCAAGAAAATACAGAAGTTTACTTTAACTTTAGTTCAGACTCCAAATAATGAAACCTACATTCCGCACGACAAAACGTAGCATAAAAATATAGCGCTGTGCGCAGCTCATTTGGCAGTAGGGGGGGATAAAAAGCTTATGATATAAAACTTTTAGCTATTGGACAGTTCCTGAAATTTGTAAAGCAAGCCAGCGCACATTGCTATATAAGTCGGGCATCGAGTGCTAATTGGCGAGGTTTCCTACGGGACACGTACTGTATGGAAATAGTTCTGCACACAGCCCCTCCTTTTAATGTTATAAATTGACGTGCGGAATGTGGGGTGAAAGCTTATTTAACAAAATACTCAGGATGGGAAAAACTATATTATTTCTAGTTCTTTAAACTACAAAAACTCAACTATACATATTTTTTTTAGTATACATCTCCAATAATCAAAAATAAAATAAATTATACTGTATAAATTATCAATTATTTACCTGAAAATTATGTTTTCAAGACACCCTTTTTAAGAGGATAATAAAGAAAAAATTTTCTTTGAGTCAATTCTCTTCTTTTCAAGGAGAGGTAATCGTTAATTATTAATTATTCATGATTAATTTTTGCACCCCACTCCTTACTAAACATACTTTTTTTCTAGTGAATATTTCACTAAGCTAGGAATTTCCGAAGGTCGTTTTGCTACTGGTATTTGAAATTCTTTAAAAGCAGCAATTTTACTCTTCATTCGATCGTGGAAATTATGTTTTATCCTAGAGTTTCTAGCATTAATTAAACTACTAGCATGAGTGTAATTTTGATTTATTGGAACATAAATACCAGCAATATAAGCAACTACCGGTTTATCAATTGTTTCTGATATATAAGAAGCTGCAATTTCTTCACTTGCACCACCTACTTCTCCTACTAAAACAATTAACTCTGTACGATCATCTTCATCTAATATTTGTAACCATTGCAAAAAAGAAGAACCAACAATTGGATCGCAACCAATACTAACACAAATAGATTGCCCCAATCTTGACTTTGTTAATTCCCAAGCTACTTCATAAGTAAGAGTATTACTACGACTAATAATTCCCACTGGGCCTGGAGTGTAAAACTGAGTTGGATGAGTGCCCAGCAGTAATTTATCCGGCACTATAATACCTGCACAGTTAGGTCCAACAATCAGAGTTTCTGTAGCCTCGGCTTTCCTCAATAATTGGACCATATCTAGAGGTGGTACTCCTTCTGTAACAATAACAATTTGTTTAATGCCAGAAGCGATCGCCTCTAAACTAGCATCTAAAACCTGGTAAGCAGGGACTACTATCAAAGTGGTATCAATAATACCTACTTTTGCCACTGCCTGTTCTACTAAATTAAACACAGGTATGTCAGACCATTCTTGTCCCCCTTCTCCAGGACTAATACCTGCTACCACATTTGTTCCATAGGACTTCATCATTAAGGTTATTTGGGTAGACATTTTTTCTGTAACACCCTGAACTATTACCTTACTATCTGGAGTTAAATTCATAATTCTTCAGCCCTTGTTTGTATAGGCATTTATCAATGGATAATAGATAATGGATAATTAATAATTGATAATTGCTTAATTTGGTTTAATACCTCTTCATTTATGAAGAAAATATTTTCCTTAAGTTCAATCCTATCCGCTTTA
>NZ_CEZPJD010000846.1:0-3326 GCF_983059655.1 Okeania sp. | reverse complement strand
CGCTCTGCTGAATAATTACCACTGAAGGGCTAACATTTGATGGAGCATTTTTTGGGAGGGAGGGGAAGATATAATACTGACCATCTGTATCAAATAGAAGTCGCCAGATAATTTGGAGAGATTTAGGCTGAGTTTTGTCATTGTAATCTCGTAGGAATAACTCTTTATATAATTCTATATCTCCGATTACTCGAAAATTACTCCTATTCGGGTCGTCTGTCAAATCATTAATTTTTCTGCCTAATGGTAGTTGATTTTCTGGAGTTATTAAAGTGACTACTGGAAGAGATGATGTTTCGTTGCGCGAATCTCGAATAGCATCAACTTTTCCCTGATGTTGACCGAGGACGAATAAGGCTGTTAATAACCAGGCGACTATGACTATTTCATTAATTAAAACTTTGTCATATTTTTCATCATTAATTGGTTGAAAATTGGGAAATGAAAGGAGGGTACGATTAATTATATGGTGTTTGGTTTTCAATGTTTTTCGTAACAACCAAGAAATTATTTGATTAATAATATTTGCCAATCCTTGGGTAAAAAATTGAATTATTTTGAAACTAATTATGATGATGATAAAAGTGGCGATCGCTATCTTAATAGTGCGCAAGATAGTAGAAATATCTCCGCTAGATATGTTGCCGAAAAATACTTGTATTGGCACAATTAAAAATGATTCAAATGGTAAATCTAGAGTAGTTACTTCTAGTTGAAAATAACTGAAGTAAGCCCAACGATAAATCCAACCTGTGAAATATAAGCCTACTCCTAATACACTTAATAAACTAGCTATTTTAGCAAACATTTTCTATAAATTCTGATTTTTTTATAATTTTATACTAACAACTTTTAACTTTATGCAATGGTGTGTTACGAATGTTTTTGGATGCTTGCTCAAATCCCCTAAGTTCTGCAGGGGCGAACGGCCGTTTGCTTCGCATACTTCGTAACGCCCCTACTTTGTTAAGGCTACCTCCGGAAAATTTCACTAACACAGTGGTTAAACATATTAGTAGTAATTAATATTTTTATCTGGTATAACTATGAAGATAAATAAAATTATCATAATTTTCCTCATGATCTGCCTAATTTTAGGAGTCCAAGATAGAAGACAAGTAATTGCTAACCCTAAACTTATTGTAGAAGCTGAAGCTAAATCAACCGAAAAACCTATTCCTTTTTCCTTCCCTACTAAGGCAACAGTTGTACTAAAAGATGGTGATAGTAGATCGGGTAAAGTAACAGATATTAATTCTCAAAATATTACTATTAAAAAAGGTGAGAGCATTGTTGAAGAAGCGATCGCTAATATTGACTGGATTGAATTTAATAGAGAAATTTGGTGGCCAGCTTCTAGTAAGTTTATTAAGCTTCGTGGGGATGAAGTAGAGATGAAAGGTACACCCCGACGTTTTCAATTACGAATGGATGGCTTGGAATGGGAGGATGCAGAAAAAGGTGTTGCAGTTGTTAAAATGGAAACTGTGGTTTGGTTTGATGACAGAAAATGTCCATGTCGAACTATTATCAGGGAGCCTAAAAAAAGTCGTTATATTGTTAGTAAGATGGAGTTTAAACCGCAGGAACAAATTTTAATTATTACTGCTACTTCTCTATCAAGAACAGAATAGATTTTTCTAGAAAAGAGGGGTTCATTAATTGATAATGGATAATTGATAATTACCTCTGGTTAAAACCGTTCTTGATTGAATATAAGGAATATTTTCTTTTTTTTTCCCTTTAAAAGGGGAGGCTTTAAACCAAAATTATTTAATTATTAATTATTGATTATTCGGTAAAGAACAATAATTTCTAGAAATTAATAGTTAAGTTTTCACAATTTGCCGACCATATTTTTTACAAGTTTAATGTTCATAATCTTTGGAATAATAATTATGCTATCTGTCGAAGAACTAATTAAAGAAGCTTTGTCTTTACCGAATATACAGAGGTCACTTTTAGTTGAAAAGTTGATTGAAAGTCTGGAGTTTGACATAGATGAAACTATTCAAACTACTTAGATAAATGAGGCTAAAAAACGTCGAAATGAAATTAAGAATGGTGATATTTTACCCATCCCTGGAGAGGAAGCTTTAGCTGAAGTAAGGCGAATTTTAGAATAATGAAATATGTTTTTCATCCTGCTGCTTTAACAGAATATTCTGAAGCTGTTGAATTTTATGCAGAGCGTCGAGTAGAAATTGCACAGACATTTATTAATGCTGTGGAAAATACAATATTCAAAATAGTTGATATAATTATTAATTGTTAATTATTAATTGTTGAACATGAGCATTATTATTTCCGATCAAATTTTGTGTGCGACTAGAATGACGGAATCTGAGATGAAACTGGAAATAGCTGTTATGCTTTTCCAAAAAGAAAAACTGACTTTAGGTCAAGCTAGTCGGTTTGCTGACATGAATAGAATTGCTTTTCAGCATTTATTAGCTAGTCGTCAAATTCCAGTTCATTATGACATAAAAGATTTGGAAAAAGACATTAAAAACTTACAAGAGATGGGGATATTATGATTATTGTTAGCGATACTTCAGCTATCAATAACTTAGCCTCTATTAACCAATTAAATCTGTTGCAGCAAATATACGGTAATGTGATTATTCCTACAGCAGTTTACAAAGAATTGACAGAAACAACTTTTCCGGTAGCTGGTGCAACTGAAGTTCAAACATATAGTTGGATTTCAATTCGCTCAGTTACTAACCAAACTATAGTAGAACTTTTGGAAAAAGAACTAGATCCGGGTGAAGTTGAAGCCATTGCTTTGGCAGTAGAAATGTCAGCAGATAAACTTTTGATTGACGAGCGTCAGGGTAGGGAGGCAGCAGAGAGATTAAATTTACGATGTACAGGGGTTTTAGGAGTTTTAATTGCGGCTAAAGGTCGAAAACTGATTCCTGAAGTTAAACCTTTGTTAGATCAGCTCATTCATCAAGCTGGTTTCTGGGTAGCAAAACCTCTGTACAACCAAGTCTTGAAAATTGCTGGGGAATATAGTTAATCAATGTTGTAGTAGTGGTTGGTTAAGATTCAATTTTTAGCCAGTGGGAGCATCTTGCTCCCGTTATGGTTTTGCTCCTGTATTGCGTGAGCGAGACGCTCACACTGTGTTTTCTCCCGCACTATTTTCTTTTCTTTTTTTCAAAGGAGTTTTAATGATTTTGATTTTCCCTTGCCATTCTTTCTCAAATTGCTTTTGTCTCTCCAGACAATCAGCTAATATTAATTCCGGATCGTAGTTAAAAGCTTTAGAGGATATCTGAAAAGTTTTTTGATACTGAATTTTGCCCCCCGAGCAAGCC
>NZ_CEZPJD010000845.1:0-3326 GCF_983059655.1 Okeania sp. | reverse complement strand
ATGGAAAACCCAGAGGCAGCAGCATTAAAATTTAACGAAGAAGCAGAACATTATCTAACTCAAGGAAATTTTGAAAAAGCTTATGCGACTTGCTTAAAAGCTTTAGAATTAGTTCCTGATTTTGTACCAGCTAGCAATACCATAGGACGAATTATGGAACAAATAGATGCCTTAGATTCAGCTATTGATTGGTATAAAAAAGCTCTCGAAAAACAACCAAGCCTAGCTGAAACTCATGCAAGTTTAGGTAGAATTTATGTTAGAAAAAAGCAGTGGTATAAAGCTGTTAATTGCTACGAAAAAGCTACTAAAGTACAACCAAATTTTGCCAGTGCTTACTATGCTTTAGCGCAAATATTTACTCAAATAGATAAACCAGAACTAGCTGCCTCTTGTTTGTATGAAGCACTGAATTTAAAACCAGAATGGGCAACAGATTTAGAGTATCTGAAATTGGCAAAAACTCTATTAAAATATGAGCGAAAAAAAGAAGCGATCGCTTGTTATGAAGAAGCACTTAAGTTAAATCCCCATCTATCCCAAGCACATCATAATTTGGGAGAAATTTATAGTGGCGAATCAAATTGGCAAGAAGCTATATTAAACTACCAAAAAGCTATTCAACTTAATCCAAAATTTTCCTGGTCTCATCACAGTTTAGGTAAAGCTTTCGCCAATATTCAGCAGTGGAAAAAAGCTATTTCCTCTTATGAACAAGCAGTTCAACTAAACCCTGAAACTGCTGTTACTTATCATTGTCTTGGAGATGCTTTAGTCAATCAAAAAAATTTAGATGTAGCGATTACTAATTATCAAAAAGCCATAGAATTACAGCCTGAAACTTGGGTGCTGCATCATAAATTAGCAAATATTTTTCAGGAAAAAGAGGAATTAGATAAAGCTATCCTTGCTTACCATCAAGCTATTCAATTAAATCCAAATTTTATCTGGTCTTACTACAGTTTAGGAGAAACATTAATCAAGTTACAAAGATGGAATGAAGCAGTAACAGCTTTTCTTTATGCCTTTAAAATTAATCAAGATTTGTCAAACATCCATGAAAAATTAGGATATACCCTTGAACAACAATCTCAATCAAATTTACCAGAAACTATTCACTATTATTCCCAGATTATTCAAAATCCCCACCAACAAAAATCCAAAACTATTAAAGAATTATCAATCCAGCCAGAAGCACCAGAATTTTACTTAAAATTAGGAAATTTACTAGGACAAAAAAATTTATTCAATGCAGCAATAATAATTTATAACCTGGGTTTGCAAGTCCAGCAAAATCATCCAGAAATTACTAGCAAACTGACTCAACTAGAAAATAAAAAAAATCAACTAGACCAGGAACTTACTAACTGCCAAAATACCGTCAACAAAAATCCCAAAAATTTCCGTCATCACTATCAACTAGGCAACGTTTTATTCAAACTTCAGAAATTTGATGAAGCCATAAAAACTTATATAAACGCCATTCAACTCAAACCTGAATATCCTTGGTTTTTCTTCTATTCAAACTTATTAAATTTTATTATTAAACAAGGAAAGCTCCAGCAAGTATTAGAATTATTTCAAAAAATTACTCAAGAAAACCAAGATAGTATTTGGTGTTACGTTAACCTCGGAGAAATTCTCACAGCAACAGGAAACTTAGATGCAGCAATCAAAAATTATCAAACTGCCTCCTACAACAAAACCCTTCAACTTAATCCCTCCTTTGTTAAACAACATTGGAATTTACAAAATGCCAGAGGTCCTAACTTTATTATTATTGGCGCTCAAAAAAGTGGTACAACTTCACTAGAAAATTACATAGCTCAAAATCCCCATGTTATACCAGCAATTAAAAAAGAAACTCATTTTTGGTATCGAGACTTTAACAAAGGAATTAATTGGTATCTTGCCCATTTTCCTCCAATTCCTAAATCAGAAAATTTTCTCACTGGAGAAGCAACCCCTAACTATCTAGAAAATCATCAAGCTGCCGAGCGAATATATAATGTATTTCCAGAAGTAAAACTATTAGTAATCTTGAGAAACCCTATAGATAGAGCCTTCTCTCAATATCATCATTGGATTAGACTAAATTGGGAAGACCGCTCCTTTGAAACAGCAATAAATTCCGAGTTAGAAATACTCAGAAAAAATCCTGAAAAACCAGAAGGAGATAAAAATTATTGGCAGCAACCAGGTAACTATATAGGACGCGGAATTTATATAGAATTTATCAATAAATGGTTAGCAGTATTTCCCAGAAAACAACTACTGATTTTAAAAGGAGAAAACCTTTATGAAAAACCTGTAGAAACCATGAAACAAGTTTTTAATTTTTTAGGATTGCCAGAACATCAACTGTCAGAATATAGAAAGTTAAACCCTGGTTATTATTCACCAATAAGTAATGAGATGCGCCAGAAATTAAATCAGTATTTTCAACCTCATAATCAGAGATTAGAGGAATATTTAGGAATGAATTTTGATTGGGAATAAAATTTAACTTGCTTCAGTTTTGTAGAATAGTTAAAAGTAAGCATTTCCTAGGTCATGCTGCGCAAACAGCTATTAGCTGTCAGCTATCAGCAACAAAACTCTATCTTATGGGACAGTGTTTAAATAAAAAAAAGACTTTAAGGACAAGGGATGCAACTTTTGTAGTAAGACAATTAATCAAGCTTTGAGTCTAAACTAAAAGCAATAGCTGTTAACGAAGTTTCTCCGGAGGAGGCTGGCTGACGGCTGAATGCTTACAGTTAAAATAAAACTAAATTACATTTAAAGGAGTAGTTTATGGGAAGAAATATTTTAAAAGGTAAAGATGCAAAAATGCTTCAAAAGCCTCTAAAAAAAGATATTAAATGGACTCCAAAAAAATTAACTCTTGCGGGAATAGGTTTATTAGTTCCTTATACTGCAATTCTCGTCTATATCATATTTTCTGGAGTACCTTTAGGTTTAGTGATTCTGATGATAGCATTTCCTGTGATATTTTTCGTGGGATATTCTCTACTATATTATTTAACAAAAAATCTATAAAATTGTCGCAGTTTTTTACTTGATTAAGTATCAAATATTAGAGCTTTTTAGGATAGGAAGTACCAGATATTAGGTAAAAGTTTCATGATTTTTATCTACTTTTAAAAATTTTCACAAATTTTGAAAATATATATTACGTTGAGTCACCCTTTTTTCAACGAACAACGTATATTATATGCACGGAGTTAGACTCAAACTAAGCGTATAAATCTAGCTAGTTAGAAGAGCAGCAATAACTTTTTTCCTTTCTCCACGGAATGTCCAAAGCTTGAGAAAGTGGTTAG
>NZ_CEZPJD010000844.1:0-3337 GCF_983059655.1 Okeania sp. | reverse complement strand
TTCTAACTTCTAACTTCTGACTTCACCTAAAGGCGATCGCAATTCTTCTACCATCTCTTGTATTTCCAATGGTGGAGGAGGTGTCATCCGAGATACTACCAAAGTCACAACAAAATTCAATAACATTCCTACTGTACCAATACCCTGATCGGATAACTCTAGAAACCATGTCGGCATTCCATAAAATCTTACACCAATAATATAGATAGTTGTAAACACCAAACCAATTACCATACCACTTATCGCTCCTTCCCGGTTAGTGCGTTTGTCAAACACTCCCAAAATAATTGCTGGAAAAAAAGTAGCAGCAGCGACACCAACTCCCAAAGTTGCTATCTCAATCACAAAACCGGGGGGGTTGATGCCGAAATAACCAGCAAAGGCGATCGCCAATACTACCATTATTCTGCCTAACATTAATCTTTGTGACTCTGATGCTTCTGGGTTAATGAGGCGGTAGTAAATATCGTGAGCAATAGCACTAGAAATTACTAATAACAAACCTGATGCTGTAGACAAAGCAGCAGCTAACCCTCCTGCTGCTACTAACGCAATTACCCAAGGAGCGAGTTTTGCTACTTCTGGAGTAGAGAGAGTAATAATATCCGGGTCAAGAATGATTTCATTAGTCTCTGTATCTGGGGTGAATTGCAAACGACCGTCGTTATTTTTATCGGTGAATTCTAACAAACCTGTATTTTGCCACTTTGTCGCCCAGTCTAACTGTTGCACCTCCTCCACAGTTTTGTTGTGTAAATTATCAATTAAGTTGTATCGTGCAGAAGCAGCTAAAGCAGGAACAGTTGTTGAAAAAATGGCAACAAACAATAATGCCCAAGCCACAGAATATCTAGCTGCTGTTATATTAGGTACAGTATAGAAACGAACAATAACGTGGGGTAAACTAGCAAGACCTACCATGCCGGAAATAGTGATGAATAGAACATCCAACATAGTTTTTTTGCTGAAGGCAGCAGTATATTCTGGAAAACCTAAGTCAATCTGAACTTGATTAAGTTTTTCGACAATATCACCAAAGGTAAAAGCTAATTCTGGAACCGGAATATTTGTGAGAATATTACAAATAGCAATAGCTGGTATCAAATAAGCAACAATAAGTATAAAGTATTGGGCGACCTGAGTCCAAGTAATGCCTTTCATCCCTCCTAATATTGCGAAGAAGGCAACTATAACCATACCGATAACGACACCAACTTCAATAGGAACTTGCAAAAATCGACTGAAGACAATACCAACACCCCGCATTTGCCCGACAACAAAAGTTATGGAGATAATGAGGGCAGCAATAACCGCAACGATACGAGCAATATTAGAGTAGTAGCGATCGCCTATAAAATCTGGTAAGGTATATTTCCCGAACTTTCGCAGATATGGAGCAAGTAGCAACCCTAAGAGTACATAACCTCCTGTTCCTGCTATTACGTAATAAGAACCATCATAACCTAAAATTGACACTGCTCCTGCTATAGAAATAAATGAAACTGCCGACATAAAGTCCGCTGCTGTGGCAGCACCATTAGCAATTGCAGGTACACCTCGATCTGCAACAAAAAAGCCTTTGCTATCCTGGACTCGCGATCGCCACCCGATGTATAGGTAGAGCATCAAGGAAATTGTTACGAAGATAAATGTCCAAGCTTCTGTGGAAGAAGGAAGAAGGAAGAGGGAAGAGGGAAGAAGGAAGAGGGAAGAGGGAATAAACATTTAACAAAAAGTAAAATAAATAAGAAGTTCCATGGAACGTCCCTACAATATATTACCGAAAAATTGGGTTTAAAGCCTCGCCCTTGTAGGGCGACTTTTTATTTTATTTGTAAGTGAATTGAATATATGCTACAGTTTTATTAGTTGCCGGGGGGCACTCGGAAACTCTAAACGGATGTGGAGGGAAGCGTTAGACTACCGCCAAGGAAGCAGCACCCTGTGAAGCGTCAACCCGCCGAGGAGCTATGGCTCAGTAGGAATCCCCGTGCCTTTAGGCTGGGGAGGATGTCAAAGCATATTAAGAAAGAAGGAAGCAATCTCCTAAAACCCTGAGATTGCTTCCTATCGTCGCCATGACAACTATTCAATCGGATTCTATATAATATTCCCTGAGTACAGGTGGCACACTGTAGAGATTTTCTTGTTTTTCAATGAGGGAACGCCGACACAATGATTGTAATGTGTTGAGTAAATCTGATGGTGACATTTGTGTCGTGTCTAACAGTTGCGCCAGACTAATAGGTTGATTTTTTGTTGCTAAAAGTGACAAGGTTTGTTTTTCTGGTTGGGAGAGGCGATCGCTCTGCTGTTGTAAAGTATCTTTCAAATCTTCTGGTAATAAGATGGCATCATCGGGCAATAACTCAATCAAATTTTCTACCGACTCTTGAATTTGACTTGCCACACTTTTTAACCATGAAGGGTTGCCTTGATAGTGGTGAATGAGCTTTTCCCATGTTTCAATTTCTTTTAAACCATAATCTCTGAGTATTTCTTTGGCACTAGCGACATCTAAACCAGTCAGTTGCAAAATAGGAATTGGTGTTTTTTGGCTTTTGAGTTGAGCAAGTTTAATGGGTTGTTCCCAACCTATTAATAGCAAGCAATTTTGATGGGATAATTTTTCTATCTGTTTGAAAAAGGAGTCATAGTTTTCGTATCCTGTTTTGTACTTTCCTGCAAACTCCCCACTACTGAAAAGATGATGAATGTCATCCAAGACGACTAAACAGGGATGCTTCTGTAAATATTTGATTAGAGGTAAGGGTTTTTGTGTGTTTTCGAGTGAGTTTTGGGGTTGAGACTGGGAGAAAAATTGAACTAAGTCAGTTTTAAATTCGGCAAAAGTGGGGGATGTTTCGAGACTGCGCCAAATTACATAGTCAAAATTATGTTGAATTTGTTGAACTAGTTTTACTGCTAATGTGGTTTTGCCGATACCAATGATACCTGTGAGTGTGATGAGGCGACAATGTTGTTGTAAAATCCAGGTAGTTAGGGTTTCGAGTTCGGTGGTGCGGTTGTAGAAGTCGCCTAACTCTGGCATTTCGTCTAAGTCTTGATGTGGTGTTGTGGGTTGTGTGGGGTGAGATTTTTGTTGGTTAGGTTGGTGTGAGTTTGGTGTATCTGGGGGGTGTCTTTCTTTTTCGCAAATGTTGAAACTGTCACTCACTACAACATCTTGTGCAAGGTTTAAAATGTTAGAGTTTTGCCACCTCTCTATTGCCGAGCGAAAATTTGATTTAGTAACCTTTTCCTCTAACTTTTCTGAAATTATCTGCCATAATTCTGAGCTAGCTTTTCTCACATTACTTTCAGAGCAATCAAATTC
>NZ_CEZPJD010000843.1:0-3340 GCF_983059655.1 Okeania sp. | reverse complement strand
TTTCTCCCAACTCTATACGAAAACCACGAATTTTTACCTGGTTATCAATACGTCCAAGAAATTCAATATTTCCATCTGGTAAATACCGAACTAAATCTCCTGTTTTATAAAGGGAAAAATCCCCCCTAACCCCCCTTTCTAAGGGGGGAATATTTTCCAGTCTCTCCTTTTCTGAGGGGGGAATATTCTCCGGTCTCTCCTTTTCTGAGGGGGGAATATTCTCCGGTCTCTCCTTTTCTAAGGGGGGAACATTTTCCAGTCTCCCCCTTTCTAAGGGGGACGGAAGGGGGATAAATTTTTCTGCTGTTAATTCTGGGCGGTTAAAATAACCACGAGCTAAACCTGCACCTCCAATATGAAGCTCTCCGGGAACACCGACGGGTACTGGTTGCGATTTTTCATCTAATACATAGACTTGGGTATTAGCTAGGGGGCGACCGATGGGAACAGTTTTAGCATTGTAGTTGTTGCGGTTATCAACTAGATAGGTGAGAGCGCCCACTGTAGTTTCTGTAGGTCCGTAATGATTGAGAACACGACATTGAGGTGAGTGTTCTTGAATTTTGGCAATTAAATCCCAAGTTGCTGCTTCCCCTCCTAAGATTAAACATTGACGTGGCAACAAAAAAGGAGATGGGTTGGATGTTAAAAGTGCTGAGAGGTGGGAAGGAACAATTTTCAGGTAGTCGATGGGATGGCGTTGAAAATAGTTTGCGAGTGCTGTTGCATCTGAGGTGCATTCTTGGGAAATAATGTGCAGACATCCCCCATTACATAAGGTGGGAAAAATAACTGTGTTACCTAAGTCAGCAGCAAAAGTGGAGACTATTGCGGATGTGGCAATAGAAGAAACTTGCAGTTTTTCTTGGACACCGTGCAGATAATTTAGAATTTGTCGGTGTTCGATCGCGACACCTTTGGGTTTACCTGTGGAACCGGATGTGTAGAGAATGTATGCTAGATTTTCAGCGTTGACGTTGTTGGTGGGATTTGTTTGTAACTGTTGGCCAATAGTAGCCATGAGATTTTTTGTCACAGTGGAAGTGAAATCTTCTGTATTTTCTGTTTCCTCTTCCCCATTTCCTATTCCTGACTTAATGTAGGCAAGATTTTCAGCGTTGACGTTGTTGGTGGGATTTGTTTGTAACTGTTGGCCAATAGTAGCCATGAGATTTTTTGTCACAGTGGAAGTGAAATCTTCTGTATTTTCTGTTTCCTCTTCCCCATTTCCTATTCCTGACTTAATGTAGGCAAGATTTTCAGCGTTGACGTTGTTGGTGGGATTTGTTTGTAACTGTTGGCCAATAGTAGCCATGAGATTTTTTGTCACAGTGGAAGTGAAATCTTCTGTATTTTCTGTTTCCTCTTCCCCATTTCCTGTTCCCGACTTCTGGAAAACATCTATTATTTTGATGTCTCTTTCCAGGTTTTTCGGTGCAATTTCTGATTGGGATAATAGGATGTTAACTCCTGCATCTTCTAAACGAAAAGCTAGATTTTTTTCAGGTAATTTAGTATCTATTGGTAGGTAAGCTCCACCTGCTTTGAGGATAGCTAATATAGCGATAATTATTTCGAGCGATCGCTCCATAAAAATCCCTACTATTGTTTCAGCTTCTACCCCAATTTTTTGCAGATAATGAGCGAGTTGATTTGCTTGAGAATTAAGTTCTGCGTAAGTAAGTTTTTGCTCTTCAAATACTACTGCTATATTATTGGGGTGAAGTTCTGCTTGCTCCTCAAATATTTGGTGAATTAATTTTTCTTGTGAATAATTTTGTTCAGTTTGGTTTAACTCATATAAAAGATGTTTACTTTCAAATTCACTGAAGATATTTAACTGACTTAAAGATATTTCATCCGGCTTTCCTGTATTAAGATTTTCAACGGCGCTGGTAACTAAAGTCTCAAATTGTTTAGCAAAAGATTCAATTGTATCAATATTTATCAGTTCCGAATTATACTGAAATTCTGCTATGATAGATTCTTTAGTTTTGATACAATTTAGCTTGACTTTGAAGTCTTCAACAATGACTGAATTATTTTCTAAACTAAAAGATAAATCTCCTCCAAAATAGGTTTTTGAGATATCAATAAACTCAAAGCCAATAGCAGGAGGTTCACTTTCTGAGTTAAGAAAATATTCTTTCCTTTCCGCAGCTTCCTCGAAGCGATCGCTAATTTCTTTTAATAATTGAGTAAATTTTAAATTCTCTTCTAACTGACAAGAAATAGGTAAAGATTTTGCCAGTAAACCCATCATTTCTTCCAGGTCATCATATTGTCTCTCAGAAAAAACTTTTTTGACAGTAATATTCGATTGTTTTGTGAGTCGCCAAAGTAAAATTTGCCAACAACCAAATAAAAAATTCTCAAGTAAAGTCTGCCAAGAACTAAGTAAAATTTTATCTATAGTAAGATTAGGCAAAATATTTGCTTTTAACTTAGCAATAACATTGGGGTCTAAATTTAAACTATATTGTTCAGGTCTAAATTTTTCCTTCTCAACCTGAGACTTTTCAAAAGGTAAATTCACTGACTGGAATTGTTGATTTTGCCAATAAGCTATTTCTGTTTCTGCCTCCTCTTCTTCCAATAATTCATTTTGCCATTCTGAGAATTGTAGATACTGTACTGCTTCCTCATCAAAATCTGATTCTTTGAGGCATAAATCGTAACTTTTACTGATTTCTTTAACCAGATTATTCAAGGTAAAACTATCAGCGATAAGCGCAGGCAAACTAACTAATAAAAGATGTTCTTCTTCAGATAGAGTTAAGAAAGCTGTAGGAAATATTGGTTGTTGGTCAAGTTGAGCCATCAAACAATTTTGATTTTGTAATATTTCCTCTATTTGTTCTGTTTGTTTTTCCGATTTAAAGTTGCTTAAATTTAGATTATTCCAGTAAATTTTGCCGTTATCTAAAATGACTTGAATCGGTATTTTAATACCAGGGCGACGTTGGAATGTTGTCCGAAAATTGTCATGTCGGTTGAAAATTTTTTCTAGTGCAGATTTGAGAATATTTACATTGATTTTCCCTTGAATTTTTATCGTACATTTTGCTAAGTAATTTAAGTTGTTTTCTTGTAATCTCCAGAGATATTGTTGTTGGGGAGATAATCTAAATCCGGCAAGAGTTGTAGTCATAGTTTTTTTTAGTAGTCAGTAGTCAATAGTCAGTAGTCAGTAGTTTTTTTTAAAAGAAATTAGGAGTTAGAAAATGAAAATTTAATTCCAGATAAAATTGAGTTAGTTTCCGCAACATTGATATAACCGGATTGCTATATAAATTCTATCTGTTGAAAGAAAACTTAGGTATTCTATCAAGGAATATTT
>NZ_CEZPJD010000842.1:0-3361 GCF_983059655.1 Okeania sp. | reverse complement strand
ACTCTATGAATTATCAACTTCCTCTAACTTCACTCCCTTCGACATTTTTCCCGGCATCGGTCCACGACGTTTAGACCCAAGAGACAAACTTAAGAACTGATGTAACTCTTGAATATACCTATTCTCTGAAAGTAACTCTAATTCCTCTAAAGCTTCACTGAAAAGTTTACCCGAACGATAGAGAATCCGAAAAGCATTTTTCAATATTGCCAAATCCGCACTGGTCAAACCAGCACGCTTTAATCCTAATAAATTGAGCGATCGCACCAAACAAGGATGCCCTTCGACCAACATAAATGGTGGTACATCTCTAACGACACGACTCATACCACCCACCATAGCCATTTGACCAATATGAACAAACTGATGAATACCCAATACCCCACCAATTACAGCTTTAGACTCAATTTTGACATGACCTGCTAAAGATACAGCATTAGCTATGACCACAGAATCTTCAATAATACAATTGTGCGCCACATGAACATAAGCCATTAGTAAATTGCCATTACCAATTACAGTACTTTCATCAGCATAAGTAGCACGGTTAATAGTAACGAATTCCCTAATTTGGTTATTGTCGCCAATTTTTACCATACTGGGAGCGCCCGCATATTTTAAATCTTGTGGTTCTATACCAATAGCTGCTCCAGGAAAAATTCGATTACCAGAGCCAATTTCTGTTGGCCCTTCAATCACAACATGAGGGCCAATAGTAGTTCCTGCACCTACCTTAACCTGTTCCTCTATTACAGCATAAGGACCCACTTGTACAGTGGGATGTAATTCGGCACTTTCAGCAATAACAGCTGTTGGGTGAATCAGAGTAGGCATACTTCAATCCATTATTGAAAACATCAAATTTCCTTCTGCGGCTTTTTGACCATCTACTTCTGCAAGACCTTGCACTTTGCCAAACCTGCCACCTTTAACAGATAATAATTCTGTCTTTAATATTAGCTGGTCTCCTGGCACTACTGGGCGACGAAACTTCACTTTGTCCATACCTGCAAATACAAACAATCCTTTCTGAAGCTCTGGCATTTGAGCAAAGACTATGCCTGCAACTTGAGCCATTGCTTCTATGATTAATACCCCTGGCATAATTGGTCGTCCAGGAAAATGTCCTTGAAAATGGGGTTCATTAAAAGTTACATTTTTAATACCAACTGCTTTTTCTCCCGGTATATATTCTATGATGCGGTCTACTAAAGCAAAAGGGTATCGATGGGGTAATATTTTGTGAATCTCTTCAATAGTCAAAATATTTGCCTCAGTAGTCTGAGTATCTTGATTTAGCTGAGTTGAAGCATTTTCTATGGTTTGTGTTGAATCTGTTGTAGTTTTTTCAGAGGTTGACATTATTTACAGTTCTTGATTGGCAGTCTCGATTTTACCATTATTGACTTCTCTCTGCTCCAATGTATAGGGGCACTTTGACTTTTCCCCAGAGAGTGTATTTCAGCTAAGAACAGACGGAGCAACACGGATAAATCGCTGTTGCGTAGTATCTACTTAGAATCCCCATGACTTGAGTCCGGGGAGTAGTCAATGTCTACAGATAACTCAGAAATTTTTTGAGCTAATTGTATATGTAACTTATGGCTAGCTTTGTAAGCCAGATAATGAGCTTGAGGAAAATTACCTAATAAGCTCAAATCTCCTACTAAGTCCAAGAGTTTATGACGTACAGGTTCATTTTCAAATCTTAAGGGTGGATTTAACCATCCGGACTCATTACAAACTAGAGCGTTATCTAGAGTACCACCTTTAATTAAACCAGCTTCTCGTAATTGGTCAATTTGATGTGCTAAGACAAATGTACGAGCTGGGGCAATACAGTCAGCAAAACTTTCTGTTTCTGGACACCAACTATGCCACTGATTACCAATAGCTGGTAGATTAAAATCTATTCCGTAAGTAAACCGAGTTTCTGGACTAGGTAAAGCAGCCACAAAAGCATCACCTTGATTTATCCAGATTGGTCGATCGATCGAATTTTTGGTCTTTAATTTTGGGTTGAGGATGTGGTTTATTGCCTGTGGAGTGTAAGTATTGTTAATGTGTGTAGTTATTTGATCGTTAATATTGTTTTGTCGATCTGCCCTATTTTCTTCCTCTGGTTGAGCAACTAACCCCACAGAAGCGATCGCCTCTACCCAGACTTTAGACGAGCCATCCAACAGAGGAACTTCTGGGCCATCAATTTCAATTCGAGCATTATCTATTCCCATTCCGGCCAAGGCAGCCAATAAATGTTCTACGGTGCGAATACGGATATTTTCAACACCAAATTCAGTAGAGAGAGTAGTAGAGGCTACAAAGTTTATTAGAGCTGGAATACTAGGATTCTCAGGTAAGTCAACTCTCACAAAATACCTACCTGAATTTTTAGGAGCAGGTATAACTTTTATATGAGATTTAATACCGCTATGTAGACCTATTCCCCACTGTAAAAATTCTGCCGCCAAAGTATATTGATTATCCATATTTTTGTCATAATTATTGTTAGTTATTAACCTATATTTAAACTTTGCTTAATTTTTACTTATTCTCAAAGATTTATACTAAAATCCTAAATAACAATTATTATTTTTTTATTATATAAATGTTAAACTGTCTAGATATTTGATAAAAACTCTAGGAAAACAATAGTATGGTAACTACCAATTCAGTAAAGAAATTGAAACTGAATAAGTGGAAATTAGCTAGTGTCTTTGCTCTAGTAAGTACAACATTAGCTGTAACTATTTCTATCGTTAGGTCTCAAAGCCCATCTATAGTTAAAATTGATGGTTCTAGCACAGTTTACCCTATTACTGAAGCAGTAGCAGAAGAATTTCAAAAAGAAAAAAGAGGTGCTATTCGGGTAACAGTTG
This sequence comes from Okeania sp., assembly GCF_983059655.1. NCBI lineage: Bacteria > Bacillati > Cyanobacteriota > Cyanophyceae > Oscillatoriales > Microcoleaceae > Okeania > Okeania sp. The sequence goes on along the minus strand of NZ_CEZPJD010000842.1, from coordinate 482 downwards.
GAATTTCTGGAACAGGAGGAGGCTTTAAAAAATTTTGTGCTCAAGAAGATTCTATTAGAACAGATATTTCTAATGCTTCCAGAATTATTCAACCATCTGAAATAGAAAAATGTAAAGCTGTAGGAATTGAATTTATAGAACTACCTATTGCTTATGATGCTATTACTGTAGCTGTTCATAGGGAAAACTTTGTTGATACTATGACTATGGAGGAACTAAGAAAGATGTGGGCACCTGAGGCCCAAGGTAAAGTTATAAGATGGAATCAGGTAAACTCTAATTGGCCTGATGTAGAACTGAGAATGTATGGACCAGGTGCAGACTCAGGTACATTTGACTATTTTACGAATGAAATAGTTGGTAAGTCTGGAGCTAGCCGTTCTGACTATACACCTAGTGAGGATGATAATGTTTTAGTTCAGGGCGTTGCAAATGACCCTAATGCTATTGCTTATTTTGGCTATTCTTATTATGAAGCGAAC
>NZ_CEZPJD010000841.1:0-3361 GCF_983059655.1 Okeania sp. | reverse complement strand
TTCAGAATGACTATATACTACTTTTAATGTTACAAGCTGACGTGCGGAATGTGGGGTTTAAATAATTCAAAATGATGGTAATGATAAATAATACTCATGCTTGTATGTGGATTTTTTTCCTGATTAACAAAGAAGTTATATCATGTCCAGTTGAATAGTTCTAAATATATAGAGTCCTTCTGATTCCTAATAAAGAATCTAGTCATTTGTAGTAAACATTGATCGCACTCGGTATAATACCAAATCTCAAAAGTATTGCTACATATCTTTGAGAGTTAGGGAGTAGAGAGTAGGGTTTAAAGAAATAAGATATGTTTGTTTAATACCGATAATCGTTACAAACATTGCTGAACGATTATTCTGACTTAATAACTGAAACTTTAATGAAGTAAAGCATTATTTTTGGGAACTGGTGTTATATACAGCGCTACTTGAATCGGGAATAGCAAACTGTAAAAGGGTTTTAGCATTGAGAAATGTCCGCGCCCAATTCTTGTAGTGCTATAGAATCCGATTGATAAGACATTGCAGTCATGATTGACGGCCACCAGTGGAATTTAGTTACTGCCTGCAAGATTTCTGGTTGTTTGATTAGCTGACAACAGCAATAGAACTCTGTTCCTCTATGCGATCGCAGATTATGTGTTTCAGAGCCTCAACGAGAATCAAAAACTTGATTCTAGAAGTTTGTTGACAGACTTTAAGCAAACGCGGATTTATGAGGGGCTGCGTGCGGAAGTAAATTCCGCACTTTAAACGCCCCGTCCCATTTGCGGTGGATTTACCGAAGAATTAATAATTAAATAATTAAATAATTCAGGTTTAAAGCCTCCCCTTTCAAGGGGAAAAAAATCAATTTTTTCCTTTTATTCAATCCTCTTCCTTTTAGGGAGAGGTAATTAGGGCTTGCTGATTAAATATCAAAGCATTTACTGATATTGATTTTAGCCTTTTTAGGTATTGAAAAAGTACCTGGTTTTGAGCTATTAGAGCTCAAAAAGGAGCATATTTTGGGCCAGATAGGGGAAGAACAATCTTGGGACGATTCTTCTGACTACCTCTTCTATAATTCCCATTCCTCCTGACTTCCTCCTGATTTCTGGATTCTGGATTCTGGATTCTGGATTCTGGCTCCTACCCTTACCACTCATACTTTTTCAGCAAACCCTAATTATCAATTATCAATTATTGAACACAGAATCCAGGGTGTTTCAACCCCTGGAGATGTCAATTCTACCTTCTACCTTTAAGCCAAAATTTCTGTATTCTATGAAATATGAAAACTGCTATTAATTGGATGTAAATTATTTGATATTACTTGGGAATTTATGACTTAATTATTCATTTTCTGGAGAGGGAGAAACTTCTACTTCTTGCTCATTTATTGGTGAAGAAATAGAATCTTTATCCTGTTTACCTTCTTCTGTAGTAACTGGTTGTTCTGATTCTTCTTTTTTAGAACTTGTAGGAGATTCAACTGCTTCTTTTTCTTCTACAGTATTAGACAATTTTACATCATTAAATAAAGGTCGATTAAAAGCACCTATCTTAAAACCTTCCACCTCTGAACTACTAACATAACTCCACATCCAACCAGGACTATAAAGTGGTATCATTACTGCATTTTCCAACAAATATTTCTGAACTTCTATAACTTTTTCTTGTCGTTCTTCTAAGTTAGTTGCCGTTCGCATTTCTGTTAGTAACTTATCCAGTTCATCACTGTGATAACCTCCCATCCAACCAGGAGAATGCCACAATGTATAGAGAAAATCTGGGTCATACCAAGACCACCCCATCATATCAATAATACCATTACCTTCTGTTTGACTATTTTCCTGTTTTATTCTGGCATTAAGAGTGCCAATATCCATTGTTTCTAAATTAGTTTTTATTCCTACTTCTTCTAGTTGAGTTTGAAAATTTTCTATTACTTTTTGACGGTTTCCTCCTTTCCAAGTTAAAAGAGTTATTTCTAATGGTTTATCCTCACTATAACCAAGTTCCTCTAATAAAGTTTTTGCTTCTTCTGGATCTGGTTTAATACTAAACTCGGAGCAAAGTTTTTCATCACTAGGAAACATCACATCTGCGATCGCGCATTCGGAAGGTTTAACTAAACCTGCAAATACTTCCTCAGTTGCTTTTTTAGGATCTATGGCATAAGTTACTGCTTGTCTTGCCTTCTTATCATCAAAGGGAGGTCGAGAAGTAACAAACTCTAAAAATACTATTTGACCAGTATTCTCCGCAGTATGAAGCTTGAATTTTGAGTCTTCCTCGAAAGCAGAAATTTCTTCTAATGGGGGTTCAGTTAAATGAATTTCTCCAGACTCCAGTGCTGTTAAACTCGCTTCCCCTTCTGGCATAGTTTTAACGATCAATTTTTTGATGTAGGGAGTACCAGAATTTTCTACTTGTCGCCCATAATTTTTGTATTCTGGGTTAGCCTCTAGTACAAGTTGTTCCCCTTGAGTCCACTCAGTAAATTTGAATGGACCTGTACCTACTGCTCCTTCTATGCCAAATTTGTTGTTATAGGTTTGAATGGCAGAAGGACATATCATGCTGGAGTAAGGATCGGCGAGAAAGCGGAGAAAGGGGCTAAAAGCTTCAGACATTTTGACTGTAACTGTGAGGTCGTCCACAACTTCAACAATTTCTATTGGTCCCCAACTGTCTTTGGTGTAGTTTTCTGTCTCAGGAGCGATCGCTCTGTCGATGGTAAATTTGACGGCATTCGCATCAAAGGTTGTACCGTCATGACATTTGATATTTTCGTTGAGTTTAAAGGTATATTCTTGGCCATTATTGCTGACTGACCATTCTTTGGCTAGGTTTGCTTGGATTTTACCTCGATCGTCGAAGGCCAAAAGTGTGTCGTAGATTTGATCGATTATTTGTCTGGATAATGGTGATGTTGATTTGTGGGGGTCGAGGGTGTCAGAGTCACTGTAGCGTGCCCAAATGAGGGTGTCTGGTTCGGGGATAGTTGGTGTTTCTGAGTTTGTGGTGGTTTGAGTGTTGTTACAGGCGATCGCTAAGGTGGCAATTATTGATGTTATTGCTATGAAACGCCAAATTTTTTGATGAGTTAATTTTTGGAAAAAATTGTCTAGGGTAAACATCATTCAAATATTAGTTTTTTTTGACTTCGCGAGCAAAAACCTTAATTATAATGCAAGATGTGCTGTATTTTTTTCAGTTTGTCGTTAAATTTTTAGACTTGACTATGGCAAGGAACGAGTTGTTTAGGACTTATTTTGATGATGGATCTTAGACAGAGAAATTCTTTTCCTACTGTTGCCTGTTGCCTGTTCCCTGTTGCCTGTTCCCTGTTGCCTGTTCCCTGTTCCCTGTT
>NZ_CEZPJD010000840.1:0-3362 GCF_983059655.1 Okeania sp. | reverse complement strand
AGGTGACTCGCCCACCAATATTATTGTGTCCGAGTTCTCTAATTATTTGATAGCCCTGGTTAGAAAAATTCTGGTAATTATTCATGGGTTTTTAGTAGATTTTTAGAGGAACAGGAAATAGAAAGCAATTAAGTTTTTATATTAGTTTCCAAGTCGTTATATTTTGATTATGCTTTGATTAAGTTTGGCTCAGATTTTTGTAACTAGCTATTATTTTCATAAATTTTAATCTTATATAAAATATAGCAATCCTATTTTATTTGTGTATAAAAATCTTACTATTTTTAGGGAACAGGGAACAGGTAAGAGTTTCAGTTTTTTTATCTACTTTTTGATTTGTCACAATCAATTTAGGATTGCTATAGAAGTATTAAAGTAATAGAAAGGCGATCGCTACTCCTACTACATAGTCCTATTTCTCCTATAGTTATGCAGTGTAGAAGTTCAAAATAATCTCTCTACAACCAACAAAAATTATTACCGAAAAATTTTGGTATAAGAGCCGACCATTTTAAGGAGATAAAAAAAAGAGTATTCCCTATTTTCAATTCACTTTGCTTTCCTACGAAATGCTCCGCAAACAGCCTTAGGTACTGATAACTGATAACTGATAACTGATAACTGAAATGACCTTTCCGAACTTTATGTATTGCATAATGTAGTATAATGTAACCATGAATTCTCAACGTCGGGAATTATGCAAAAATAATCAAGAAAACAAGACTATCGAAAATAATACGGACAAAAACTGTGGACTCCAAATATAACCCTGTATCCATTGAACAAAAGTGGCAAAAAATCTGGACCGAACAAAACCAAAATCAAACCCCTACAGACAAGAATAAACAAAAATTCTACGCTCTATCCATGTTCCCCTACCCATCCGGGAACTTACACATGGGTCATGTTCGTAACTACACAATCACCGATGTCATTGCCCGACTCAAACGGATGCAAGGTTATCGTGTCCTGCACCCCATGGGTTGGGACGCATTTGGACTACCAGCAGAAAATGCAGCCATTGACCGTGGCATCCCACCCGCCCAATGGACCTACCAAAATATCGCCCAAATGAAAGAACAACTCCAACGTTTGGGTTTCTCCATCGACTGGGAAAAAGAAGTCGCCACCTGTTCCCCCGAATACTACCGTTGGACCCAATGGATATTTCTCCAATTCTTCCAAGCAGGTCTTGCTTATCAAAAAGAATCTGCCGTTAACTGGGACCCCATCGACCAAACCGTACTTGCCAACGAACAAGTAGATGGTGAAGGTCGTTCCTGGCGTTCCGGGGCAAAAGTCGAACGTAAATTATTGCGTCAGTGGTTCTTCAAAATTACCGACTACGCCGAACAACTCCTCAATGACTTGGATAAATTGCCTGGTTGGCCAGAAAGAGTTAAAACCATGCAGGCCAACTGGATAGGTAAATCCGTCGGTGCTTATCTCGAATTTCCCATAGTGGGGATGGATAAAAAAATCGGTGTCTTTACCACCAGACCTGATACTGTCTACGGCGTTAGTTACGTTGTCTTAGCTCCCGAACATCCTTTAACAGCACAGGTAACAACCCCAGAACAACAAACTACCGTCGAAACCTTCATTCAAGAAGTTGCTGCCGAAAGTGAACTAGAACGTACTGCCGAAGATAAACCAAAACGTGGCGTTCCCACTGGTGGTAAAGCTATCAACCCATTTAATAACCAAGAAGTTCCCATCTGGATCGCCGACTATGTACTCTATGAATATGGTACAGGTGCAGTTATGGGAGTACCCGCTCACGATGTACGAGACTTCCAGTTTGCCAAACAATACGATCTACCCATTACAAATGTCATTGTGCCAGATGATTCGGATAATGATGACTGTGAACTTACAGATGCTTATACCGATATTGGCATCATGGTCAACTCCGGTCCGTTTAATGGTCAAAAATCTACTGTCGCCAAAAAAGCAATTATTGAACTTGCAGAAGATGAAGGTTATGGGGAAGGTCGCGTACAATATCGTTTGCGAGATTGGTTAATTTCTAGACAACGTTATTGGGGGGCACCAATACCTATTATTCATTGTCCGAAATGTGGTGCTGTACCTGTACCAGATGCTGATTTACCCGTTAAGTTGCCAGACAGTGTGGAATTTTCTGGTCGTGGCCCGTCACCATTGGCAAAATTGTCAGACTGGGTAAATGTTCCTTGTCCGAGTTGTGGCACTCCGGCAAAACGGGAAACAGATACCATGGATACTTTTATTGATTCATCTTGGTATTATTTGCGTTATCCAGATGCAACGAACGAACAACAGGTGTTTGACTCAGAAATAGTTAATGACTGGTTGCCTGTAGACCAATATGTAGGTGGTATCGAACACGCAATTTTGCATTTGTTGTATTCCAGATTTTTTACTAAAGTTTTGCGTGACAGAGGTTTGTGCAATTTTGACGAACCCTTCCAACGTTTGTTAACTCAAGGGATGGTACAAGGTGTCACTTACAAAAATCCGGTAACGGGTAAATATATTCCTTTCGGAGAAGTCAACCAGGAAGACCCCAAAGACCCGAAAACAGGAGATGAGTTGGAAGTCTTTTTTGAGAAGATGTCTAAATCTAAATATAACGGTGTCGATCCTTTAGATGTGATGTCAAAATATGGAGCTGATACAGCGCGGATGTTTATCTTGTTTAAAGCTCCACCAGAAAAAGATTTAGAGTGGGATGATGCTGATGTGCAAGGGCAGTTTCGTTTCCTAAACCGGGTGTGGTTGTTGACAAATGAATTTGCTGCAAATCATAGTTTAAGTGAGTCGAAAGTAAAAAATAGCGGTATTACTCAAGCAGATTTGAAAGAGTTGGGTTGGTCTCGATATTTGATTACTGAAATCACGAAAAATCTTGCTGCTTTTAAACTCAAAAATGTGGTGAAAGTTTATGCTTCTGCTGATGTGAAAGCTGCAATAGAAGCAAAGTTTAATCATCCAGAAACTCAACAAGAGACTAGGAATGATTTACAGAAAGGGTTGAGCTGGATAGAAACTAAGTTTGCTAGAGAGTTAACTAAAGCAGAGAAAGATGTACGAAGGGCGGTACATATTGCTATTAAGGAAGTGACAGAAGATTTGGATGGAGATTATCAGTTTAATACTGCTGTTTCTGAAATGATGAAATTGAGTAACGCTCTTGCTGATGCTAGTTGCAAAGATTCGCCTATTTATGCCGAAGGTTTGGAAACTTTGTTGTTGTTGTTGGCACCTTTTGCACCTCATATTATTGAGGAATTGTGGCAAATTGCTGGTAATTTTGGTTCGGTGCATACCCACCCTTGGCCGAAGTTCGATCCGGATGCTTTGGTTGTAGATGAAATTAC
>NZ_CEZPJD010000839.1:0-3363 GCF_983059655.1 Okeania sp. | reverse complement strand
CTTCTTCAATACAGCTTAACTACCATTTTCCTGCAAAATATGCTGAATTTCTTCATGTTCTAGAGGAGGATTAGAAGGGAAAGGATGACGAGTATCAGTAATTAGCCAATCAAGAGCAGCAGCCTGAACATCAATTGAAGCTCCAGTCTTATCCACACAATAACGCCCAAACACCAACTTATCAACTAAACGAACTCCAGGACCTAAACGAGAATACTCAAAAATTACACTACTATTAACAGTAGCTCCACTACAAATCCAACAATTCGGACCAATCATAGTAGGTCCAACAATTTTTGCCCCATCTTCAATCCTGGTCATACCACCAATATAAACAGGCCCGTGAACATCAACCTTATCCCAGTTTACTGCCACATTTAAGCCAGTATAAATTTCTGGAAAGACCTGCTTACCAGGAATAGAAACATTTTTAACTTTCTTAAGTAGCACATCCCTAATTGCTCGCCAGTAATCAGGTACTTTACCAATATCCACCCATTCAAAATCCATTGCCACACCATAAAACGGCGCTCCGGCCTCTACCAACTTGGGAAATAACTGACTACCAATATCAAATTCAACACCAGACGGAATATAATCAAGCACTTCTGGCTCAAAAATATAAATACCAGTATTAATATCAGTACTAAGAGCTTCTTCTACTTTTGGCTTTTCCTGAAAAGATTGAATTCGCCCTGCTTCATCTGTCACTACAACACCATAACTAGAAACCTGTTCGCGAGGAATAGATTTCATAATCACAGTAGCCATCGATCCTTTTTCTTTGTGCCATTTGAGTGCTGCAGTCAAATCCAAATCTATCAAAGCATCACCACAAAGGACTATAAAAGTATCATCAAAGTAAGGATAAAAATCTTGAATTCGCTTCATACCACCAGCAGAACCCAGTGCCTCCCCAATCAAGTTTCCATCCTCAATTCGTCCTTCAAAAGAATAAGCAATATCTACCCCAAACTTTTGACCATCACGAAAATAGTCCTCTATTTCCTTTGCCAAATGGCTAACATTGACCATAATTTGGTCAACACCATGTTGACGAAGCAACTCTACCAAAAATTCCATTACTGGTTTTTGCAGAATAGGAATCATTGGTTTAGGAATGCGATGAGTGATTGGACGAACACGAGTTCCCTTACCTGCTGCCAGAATCATGGCTTTCATCTTGGTTTCCTCCACCTAAAAAATGCCAAAAATACTAAAATATTTATATCTGTGTTCTCAACTAACACAGTTAAAATCTCAGATTAACAGAGAGAAAAGCAAAATGAGAATTTTTTACTCTCCCTACTTAAAGGTAAATTGTTGACATCCTCCCGACGTTGCTCTACGAGACAACGCTAAATTCCCATCCATCCATTGAACAGACTAAGCTGAACGAAAGGATCAGGGCGGGTTGAAACATCATTGGAATCTGCGCGCCAAACTTTGATTCCAAACATATCAGCAACACCTAAATAGTTAATTTAATTTAATTGTTTGAATATTGTTAGGGTATATTCTATAATTAGTCTCTAGCTTTCAAATTTTTCCGACTTATTACTAACACCAAAGCCATACTATTATAACATGGGTTAGCATTCCCATAGGACACCAAATTAAAATTATGGTGCATATATAAATACCAACATCTTGATAAATATCAGAGAAATAATTTTTCTTGGATGTTTTCTAATTTTCAGCTTGATAATTTTAATTTAACTAAAAGGGAGAGGGAAAAAAAGAAGAAGGTTGAGTAATTTTTTGACCACAACTATATGCTGTATGCTGTCAACTTTCTTTCTGATTCTTACTTCCTTTAAATATGGAGAACTTAAGTTTACATTACTATATAGCACTACGCAAATATGTTAGGACATTCCTCTATTCCCTGTTTCCTATTCCTTTACAACTAAAATTTATTGTCAAGCTCCAAAAGACGTAGTCCTATACTATGCTTTTTTTTCAGAGAAAAGTTAATTAATAAGAGTCTTATTTCAGATATAAATTAAAGTTCCAAATTTTGAGTTTTAGGAAAGAAGGCATTAACAATTCTTCTCTAAAACCGATCGCTCCTCAGAAGTGGATGAAATAGTACGGATGCTAATATCTTGATAAAATTCTTCTTGAGATAATTCAACTTTAGATTGGGCAGAAAGGAGTAGTAATGCCCAAAATACACCTACTCGGTCATGGTTGACTTGGACATGAGTATGTTCATTTTCAGCTTTGGACTGTAATACTGAGGACCACAATTCCAAAAGGCGATCGAATTCAAGGCAACCTTCACTATAATTTGGTAATTCTTCTAATAGTAACTTTTCTAGGTCACTAGCTGTATCTACTAAATTTTCCTGGTGGGCTAATTCTGCAATTGCTCTAGCTGCTTGCTCTCTTGCCTTTGAGCTAGTTTTGCGAGTCCGAGGACGTGTTTTTCTATCTTCTATAGTAGATTTGATTAGTTGTAACTGGTCGATTAATTCTTGAAGGGTTACTCGACGTTTGCGCTGAGAAGGAGCAACAGCACGGCGACGCAATTGTTGTTCTAATTTCAGTGGTATTTTTGGTGTTTCAAAAGTTTCTGCTTCTGGAATTTGGACTTCTTCAGATATCTCTGAATTATTTTCAGATGATTCTGAATTAGCTAAGTGGTCTGCTTTTAGCCATACTAATATAGATGCGTATAAAAATGCTTGACCTGACTGAGACAAATTTGTAAAGTCATCACTTGCAGAAATATTTGATTCAGGAGTTAATTTACTTAAGTAGCGGTCTATTACGTCAATTACTTGAACATCCCAAGGATTAATTTCTCCCTTTTCTGCTAAGTTTGTGAGTAAAGCAATTCCTTCTGAAACGGTTTCTGAAACTTGAGGAACTCCAACTGTCATGTCTGTAGTTTTTTCCTATACTTTAATATAAATAATTCTCAGATTAACTTGTGAATTTGTTAACCTAAGAACTCGCACTTTCTAGTCAGCGCAGGACTATTTAGAGTAAGTGACATACTCCCACACTGATTACAAGAATCAAATGTGGGCTGAGGGCGACTCTACTATGTAGATATTGACTGAGCTACCAAGGGATGCCCCACTTCTACAATTAACAATTAATAATGAAATATTTGCCTTTGAGTTATTAATTATTCATTATTAATTACATTATTTGGTGTCGATCATAAATCTTTAAATATCTATATAGAAGAATATTTCGATCTACTTCAAGCTATATTACCGAATAATTAGTAATTAAATAATTCTGGTTTAAAGCCTCTCCTTTTCAGGGAAAAATAAAGAATAATATTTCCTTAGATTCAATTCCGTAACGGTTTTAACCAGAGGTAATTATCCATTATCCATTATCCAT
>NZ_CEZPJD010000838.1:0-3373 GCF_983059655.1 Okeania sp. | reverse complement strand
AACTACGGAAGGAACACATTTAATAATGAATAATGAATAATTAATAATGAATAATGAATAATGAATAATGAATAATTAATTGCTTAGGCAAAATGAATTACCTAATTTTATTCCCTAGTATTAATTAGTTAAGAATTGAAGTGTCGTCTAAGTTAAGCATTCTTTTTTCATCCTTAGTATTAGGTGGTAGGTGGTCAACAATGAATAATTAACAATTAATTGCTTAGGCAAAATGAATTACCTAATTTTATTCCCTAGTATTAATTAGTTAAGAATTGAAGTGTCGTCTAAGTTAAGCATTCTTTTTTCATCCTTAGTATTAGGTGGTAGGTGGTCAACAATGAATAATTAACAATTAATTGCTTAGGCAAAATGAATTACCTAATTTTATTCCCTAGTATTAAAATGTGGGTTATAAATATAGCCAAAAACAGAAAGTAATACCTGGCACGAGAGCAAGATGCTCCCACTGTTATTGTAACAAAAATAATGACAATACACGACCATTAAAATGTACTACTACCTGATGTTTAAGTTATTTATTCTGACTCCTGACTCCTAGTAACAGTTTGATAAATTTTTGCTACGAATTTCTATTCCCTATTCCCTATTCCTTATTCCTTATTCCCTATTACTTATTACCGAATAATTAAGATTTAAAGCCTCTCACTCGCCGTGGAGAAACAAGCGGTCGATCGCGACAGCGGAACGGAGTTCTTTCTTCGCAGCTTCCCGTAGGGTGGGATGGCGAGGAAACTCGCCATATCCAATCGACCAAGAGAGAAAAAATTTTCCTTTTATTCAATCCTCTCCCTAAAAGGAAGAGGTAATTATCAATTATCCATTATCAATTATCAATTATTGAACTATTCCCTATTCCCTATTAATGTAAATTCTGTATATGTTAAATAACCAAAATCTAGAAAGGTCAAATGGCAAAGTAGATAACTCACTAGAAAAAGGTTTTAACTTTGCCTATTTAGACGAACAAACAAAACGTTCTATTCGTCGAACTTTACTCAAAGCAGTCGCCATTCCTGGTCATCAAATACCTTTCGGTTCTAGAGAAATGCCAATGTCCTATGGATGGGGTACAGGTGGCATTCAAGTTACAGCTTCAATCATTGGAAAAAAAGACATTTTAAAAGTAATTGACCAAGGAGCGGATGATACAACAAATGCAGTGAATATTCGTCGTTTTTTTGTGAAAATTTGTGGAATAGAAATAACAGAAAAAACCACAGAAGCAACAATTATTCAAACCCGCCATAGGATTCCTGAAACTCCACTTCAGGAAGGTCAAATTATTGTTTATCAAGTGCCTATACCAGAGCCATTGAGATGGTTAGAACCCTCTGAAAAAGAAACTAGAAAAATGCACGCTTTAGAAGATTATGGAGCAATGTATGTAAAATTGTATGAGGATATTACGAGATTAGGAGATTTTGCTACAACCCATGATTATCCAGTAATGGTAAATGACCGTTATATAATGAGTCCGACTCCTATCCCACGATTTGATAATCCTAAAATGAATTATTTACCTGCTTTACAACTTTTTGGTGCGGGAAGAGAGAAGCGAATTTATGCAATACCTCCTTATACTCAGGTAAAAAGTTTAGATTTTGAAGACTATCCTTTTACTGTAGAAAAATGGGAGAAAGCTTGTGAGCTTTGCGGTTCTACAGAAAGTTTTTTGGATGAAATTTTGATAGACGATCTAGGAAATAAAATGTGGGTCTGTTCTGATACAGATTATTGTCATCAACAACAAATAAAACTTGAAGAAGGAAGAAGGAAGAAAGAAGAAGGAAGAAGGAAAAAGTAAGAAGGAAAAAGTGGATGGGGATAGTCTTTAACCAAAAAATAAGGTCAATAGTTTCCCCTTTCAAGAGGGTGAAAAAGCGGTTGAGGGATGGCTAGGTCTCCTGCTCTTATCAGAGCTGCTCCGAAGATCGCCATATCCAATCGACCAAGAGAAAATCAAGTTCAATATTTCAATCCCAATACTTTAACTAGAGGTACTGATAACTGATAACTGAAATGATACACTATTTCGTGTCTTATAACCCTAACTAATTCTAAGCATCGTGTAGAAAGCGGGATATTAAAAATCCAAACATCCAGAGAAAAAATAAGTATAAAAGCCAAATTAAAACTACATTACTGTGAATTATGCAACCATTATTAAATGTTGAAAAATTGAGTAAGTTTTATAGAAATATAAAAGCTTGTGACCATGTTTCTTTTAATCTTTATCCTGCCCAAGTTTTAGGAATAGTAGGGGAATCAGGTTCAGGTAAATCTACTTTATTAAATTCTATTGGAGGATATATACCAATTGAAGGTGGAAATATCACTTATACTACCTCTAGTGGAGAAGTATTAACACTCCAAAAACTATCAGAAACTCATCGCCGTTTATTAATGCGAAATGAATGGGGTTTTGTTCAACAAAATCCTCGTGATGGTTTGCGGATGAACATAACTGCTGGAGCAAATATTGGCGAACGTTTAATGAATATAGGGGTAAAAAATTATGGGAAAATTCGGGAAGAAGCAGCTTATTGGTTAAGCCAAGTAGAAATAGATATTAATAGAATAGATGACTTACCGAAAATGTTTTCTGGAGGGATGCAACAACGTTTACAATTAGCTCGTGTTTTAGTCACAAAACCCAGGTTAATATTAATGGATGAACCTACTGGAGGTTTAGATGTTTCGGTACAAGCTCGTTTATTAGATTTAATTCGTTCTCTGGTGCGAAATCTCAGTTTAAGTGTAATTTTAGTTACCCATGATTTAGGTGTAATTAGATTACTTGCTCACCGTTTATTAGTAATGAAAAATGGGCAAATTGTTGAGTCTGGTTTGACTGACCAAGTATTAGATGACCCTCAACATTCTTATACTCAAAAATTAGTTAGTTCAACATTAATTCCATAATTCATATCATTTCCGGTAGCATCAGTAAAGTAAGGAAAAAGGAATAAGGAAGAGGCAGGAAGGCTTAAGAGCAAGAAAAAAACTTTAATTTCCTGTATATATTTTAGAATTTATATTACCGAATAATTAACTAATTAATAATTAAATAATTATGGTTTAAAGCCTTCCCTTTTAAGAGGAAAAAAGCGGTTGAGGGATGGTAAGGTCCCCTGCTCTTATCAGAGCCGCTCCGCTAACGCCATACCCAATCAACCAAGAGAAGAAATAGTATTTCCTTATATTCAATTCCGTAGCGGTTAAAACCCGAGGTAATTATCCATTATCAATTATCCATTATCAATTATCCATTAATGAAATCAGCTTTTAAATTAAGGAGAACTCATTATTAAATGGAATTGTAAAATAAAAAAAAGGTAATTCTATTAAC